>JBLMXS010000287.1:0-15864 GCA_050257895.1 Thiohalocapsa sp. | reverse complement strand
TCACAGCTTCCAGCCGCTCCCGGTCGCCCGGACCAAGCCGGACTTCAATGCCTTTCCTCATCCAGACAGACTCGCACATCGGCGAGCCGCCTGGAATCATTCGTCAGCGCCTATCCACTAGAGCCGCAGATGCATGTGCAGTTCCTGCCACATTCGATCCCTTCGTTTGCGGCTCAAAGCAATTTTCGATTGGTACAAAAGAAACTCCCGGAATATTCTTATCATGAGCCGACGCTCAACCCGACAAATCTGAACGACAAGGCGTCGGATTGGGAAGCGAATATTATCAACGATTTCCGCGGCAATCCCGGCAAGACAGAGACTATCGCCACGCGCAATACGCCTGCGGGCAGTTTCTTGACGTTGGCGCGCCCGCTCAAAGTCGGTTCTGCTGCCTGTCTCAACTGCCACAGCAAACCGGAGGTCGCCCCGGCGACGATGGTCGCATTGTACGGCTCGCAGCACGGCTTTGGCTGGAAGCAAGGCGAAACAGTCGGGGCGCAAGTCGTCTCCATCCCCTTAACCGTGCCGCTGCACCGCGCCTACCACAATCTTTTCCTGCTGATGGGGGCATTGACGGTGGCGTTCCTGCTAATCCTGCTCATCGTCGACACGTTGATGCGGGCACTGGTGGTGAAGCCGGTGATCGGCATTTCCGAGATGGCGAGCGACGTCAGTATGGGGCGGCTGGATGCACGGGAATACAGATCGAAACGCAGCGACGAGATCGGTTCGCTCGCCTCGTCGTTCAACCGAATGCGGGTGAGCTTGCAACAAGCCATGAAAATGCTCGACGAGCGCGGCTGACTGAAGCCCGCCCTCGCGATGCGCCCGATGCAAACCAGCTCGTCAATCGGCAGATACGCGATCAAACGCTGGATCACGTCCGGGGCGATGGGCGACATCTATGAAGCCTATGACCCGGTCATGGAGCGCCAGGTTGCTTTGAAGGTTTTGCGGCGTGAGCTCACCGCCCGGGACGACGCCAACGCCTGGCTCGAGCGATTCCGTCAAGAAGCGCGAGCCGCCGGGCGGCTGCTGCACCCGAACATCGTGACGCTGCTCGATTATGGCGAGCAGGACGACCTGCCTTTTCTTGCAATGGAATACATTGAGGGGGAGAGCCTTGACGTTACTCTGAAGCGCTCCGGACGGTTTTCGGTTTCCACTGCGGTTGCCATCATCGTGCAGGCGCTGGGCGCTCTCGAATTCGCTCACTCCCATTACGTCATCCATCGCGATGTTAAACCTTCCAATATCCTCCTGGCAAAAAACGGAATAGCGAAGATCACCGATTTCGGCATCGCCCATATCGAGGCTTCGGAGCTCACCGGTCCCGGCGATGTGATCGGGACGCCGTCCTACATGGCGCCGGAACAGCTGGCGGGTAAACCGGTGGAGCTGCGCGCGGACCTGTTCTCTGCTGCGGCCGTGCTGTTCGACGGGGTGAAGCCGTTCCAGGGCGGAAGCCTAGCGGAAAGCTTGCTGCACATGGAGCAACGGGGACCCTCCGACCTCTCCAGGCTTAACCCAGAGGTCCCCTCGGCGCTCAAGGGCGTCATCGAGACGGCACTCTCGTATGACCCGGGGCGGCGGTATGCAAGCGCTGCCGAATTCTCGCATGCGATTGCGGCGGCGGCGAAGCAGGCGGTGGCGGCCACGCCAGTGCCAAACCTCGATGAAACGCTGCTGGCGGCGGCGCAGCCGTTACGGGAGGCCATCGCAACGGAGGCGGGCACAATCGATTTGCTGGCGGAGGCCGAGCGCGATCTGACCTCCTTTATCGGGCCCTTGGCGAGGATTGCCGTCCGCCGCTCGGCCAAGAACACCGGTGATGTCACGGCGCTGTACGAGATGCTCGCCAAGTACATCGATGACGAGAGGGATCGCCTGAGCTTTATCGACAAAGGCCGGCAACGCGTCCGAACCGGCCTTTCGAGCGGCGTGTCGGCCCCGGACCGGTCGGGCGGATCGCGCGCCTCACGTTTGGGGGCCACCATGCCGATCGCCCCGGAAGCGCTAAGCCGCATCGAAACCGATCTCACGCGGTATATCGGGCCGATTGCACCGATCGTCCTGCGGCAACTTCTGTCACGTTCGACGTCGCTATTCGATTTCTACCGTGACTTAGCCGCTCACATCCCGGACGAGGGCGATCGAACGAACTTCCTCAATGCGCGCTATGAAGAACGAGGGCGGGAATAGGCCAGGATGCCAGTCGATATCGGCATGGCGCGGTGAATTTTCCGAACGGAGGCAGGGAATGAGGGCTATCGCAAGGGGTTTGCTGTTCGCCGTCGCTCCGTTGCTTGTTCCAGTCGTTTTGGCTACGGCTGTTGCCACCGTTCAGGCTGCCGGTGCAGGCATACCGCAACAGACGATCGTCGCGACGGCGGCCGTCGTGCGTGAAATCCAATTCATGCTGACCAATGTCGGCATCGATCCTGGTCCGATCGATGGCAATGCGCGGGTCCTCACCAATCGCGCCGCGCATGCATTCCAGCAGCGCAGCGGTCTTCCGGTCGAAGATATCGTTAATGACCAGCCGATATCTCAGGCCTTTGTCGAGCGCCTCCGACGTGAGGCGGCGCGGACACTGCTCGCCGGCACGGCACCGCAAAACGGTGCGCAACCTCCTCCCGCCGAAGCCCTGAGCCAGACCGCGTCCGTGGCGATGCCGCCAAAACCACCTGCTCCGCCCCCCGATCCCTTCGCCAGCTGCGCCTATGACCCGGCTAATTTCCGCATTGGCGACCGGCAATACACTCCGCAGTCCTTTCTCGACGAGGGTTTTGGGGGCGTTACCGCGCGGGCTGTGACCAATCTGCGGCAGCGGCTCGAAGAGGCGCGCCAAGTCGCGGAAAACGTCGGCGGCCCGGCGCTTGCCGAGGTTCAGCGGCAGGCGCATGTGCTGGCATATTTCGAATGCCGGCAACGCGTCGAACAGGCATCAGCGGCGAAGAAATGACGCGATCGGGCGAGTGGATCCCATATGAGGCCCGCGGCCTAGGCCGGGTCCGCATCGCAGAGATCGGCTGGCCGGAAGGAGCAATTGCCGGCGCTGCTCTAACGGTCGATCCAGGCGATGCGCAGGACGTTGGTCGAGCCGGGGGTGCCGAAGGGGACGCCGGCGGTGATGACGACGCGCTGGCCCGGGCCGGCGACCTCCTCGCGATGGGCGGCACGCACCGCCTTCTGCACCATGTCGGTAAAGCTGGTGATGTCGGGCCAGTGGACGCAGTGGGCGCCCCATAGGAGCGCCAGCCGCCGCGCCGTCGGCAGGTTTGGCGTCAATGCCAGGATCGGCGCCCCCGGGCGCTCCCGCGCCGCCCGGAGCGCGGTCGTCCCCGAGCTGGTGAACGAGACGATCGCCGCCGCCCCGACCGTCGCCGCGACCTGGCAGGCGGCGGCGCTGATCGCGTCGGAATTGGTGTGCTCGGGCGGCATGCGGCTGGCGTCGAGCGTCGCAAAATAGAGCGGGTCGGCCTGCACCCGCCGGGCGATGCGGTCCATCATCGCCACCGCCTCGATCGGATACTGCCCGACCGCGGTCTCCGCCGACAGCATGACGGCATCGGCCCCTTCGTAGACCGCGGTCGCGACGTCGGAAGCTTCGGCCCGCGTCGGGGTCGGCGCGGCGATCATCGATTCCAGCATTTGCGTCGCGACGATGACCGGCTTGCCGGCGACGCGGCAGGCATGGATCACCTGCTTCTGCACGCTCGGCACGTCTTCGGGCGGCATCTCGACGCCGAGATCACCGCGCGCCACCATCAGGGCGTCGGCCAGTTCGATGATCTCGTCGAGCCGCCCGATCGCCGCCGGCTTTTCCAGCTTGACCATCAGCCCAGCGGCGTTGCCGATCAGCTTCCTGCCCTCGGCAACGTCGTCGGGGCGCTGCACGAAGGACAGCGCGATCCAGTCCGCGCCGTGCTCCAGCGCGAACGACAGATCGGCGCGGTCCTTCTCGGTGACGGCCGAGATCGGCAGCACGGCCTGCGGCACGTTGAGCCCCTTGTGGTTCGACAACGGGCCGCCGACGACAACTTGCGTATCGGCGAAATCGGCGCCGCAATCCATCACCTTGAGGCGCAACTTGCCGTCGTCAAGCAGGAGGTCGGTGCCCGGCCGCAGCGCTGCGAACACCTCGGGGTGCGGCAGCGGGGCGCGCTGCGCATCGCCCGGCGCCCCGTCGAGGTCGAGGCGGAACGCCGCGCCAGCGATCAGCTCGATGCGGCCCTGGGTGAAATCGCCGACCCGGAGCTTGGGTCCCTGCAGGTCGGCGAGGATGCCGATCGGCCGGCCGGTGTCGGCCTCGACCCGGCGGATGTTCTCGAACAACTGCCGCTTCTGCGCGTAGTCGCCGTGGCTGAAATTGAGCCGGAAGACGTCGACGCCCGCATCGAACAGCGCGCGCAGCCGCGCCGGGCTGTCGCTCGCGGGCCCGACCGTCGCGACGATCTTGGCGGCGCGCTGGCGCCGCGGGTAGCCCCGATTGCGGCCGCGCACGCGATCAGCCACCGGGCGCGTCCGGGAGGACGAGGACGGCGCGGAAATCGTTGACATTGGTCAGCGTCGGACCGGTTACGACGAGATCTCCCAAGGCGGCGAAGAAACCGTAACCGTCATTGGCCGCAAGCGCCTCGGTGAGCGAGAGGCCGGCCGTGCCCGCCCGCACCAGGGTATCCGGGTAAACTATCGCACCGGCGTTATCCTCGGTTCCATCGATGCCGTCGGTGTCGCAGGCCAGCGCGGCAATGCCGCCACCGCCCGATCTGTCCTTCGCGAGCGCCGCCATGAACCCGAGCAGGAGCTCGACGTTGCGGCCGCCGCGGCCGGCGCCCTGCACGGTGACAGTGGTCTCGCCGCCCGACAGCAGCACCGCCGGCGGCGCCAGCACCCTGTCGCCGGCGCGCAGATGGCCCGCGCGCAATTGCAGCGCGATCGCGGCATGCACGCCGCCGACGTCGCGCGCCTCGCCTTCGATCCGGTCGCTGAGGACGAGGGGCGTGACGCCGCGCGCCGCAGCCAACTCGGCGGCGGCGGCGAGCGCCTGCTGCGGGCTGGCGAGCAGCACGTAACGGGTGCGACCAAACAGCTCGTCCGCCGGCTTCGGGGTCTCCTCGGCGGCGGCATCGAGATAGGCCGCGACGGCCGGCGGCGGCGCGAGCGCATACTTCCGCAACACTTGGCGCGCATCGGCGAAGGTGGTCGGGTCGGGGACAGTCGGCCCCGAGGCGATGACCGCCGGATCGTCACCCGGCACGTCGGAGATCGCCAAGGTTACGACCTGTGCCGGGGCCGCGGCGGCGGCAAGACGGCCGCCCTTGATCGCCGACAGGTGCTTGCGCACCGTGTTGATCTCGCCGATCGTCGCGCCCGAGCGCAAGAGGTCGCGCGTCACCGCCTGCTTGTCGGCGAGGCTCAGCCCGGCCGCCGGCAACGCCAACAGCGCCGAGCCGCCGCCCGAGATCAGACACACCAGCCGATCTGCGGGACCGAGGCCGCGCACCAGGTCGAGGATGCGGCGGGCCGCCTCCTCGCCGGCATGATCAGGCACCGGGTGGCTCGCCTCGACGATCTCGATGTCGCGGCAGAGGGCGGCATGCCCCCGCCGCGTCACGACCAGCCCCTCGATGGGCCCCTGCCAGGCCGCCTCGAAGGCACGCGCCATCGCGGCCGACGCCTTGCCGGCGCCGACGACGACCGTGCGCCCGCCGGTGCCCCCCGCGGTCGGCTGCGGCAGATACGCCGCCAGCGTCTGCGCGGTGATCAGCCTCGCCGGGTCCGCCGCCGCCAGCGCAGCATCGAACAGCGCGCGCAGCAGGGCCCGCGCCTCGTCGCGATCACGCTCGCTCATGCGGCCGTTCGCCGCGACCGCTTCCGGTATGGTTTCCAGCGGCCGCGGCATTGCGGTCGATTGGCACTTGCCATTCACCATGCCATTTCATATCGACCGTGCCGGAAAGGCCAGCGCAAGATGCGAAGGGGCCCAGAGCGCGGCTTTCCGCGGTCGAAGGAGAGCAGGGTGAGGGTTGGCCGACGCCGCGCCGTTGTCGCAGCTTCGCTGGCCCTTGTCATGGCGCTGACGGAGGTCGCCCGAGCCCAGCCGACCGCTGGCGCAGAGGCGCCGGCCGCAGCCGGAGCACCGGCAGCACCGGGGCCCGCCCCGCCGGCCACAGCCGCCGCGCCGCCGCCGGCCGCCGCCAAGCCGCCAGAGCAACCGGGCGCCAACGCCGTCCCAGCGCCGGCGCAACCTCCCGCAGCCCCGCAACCGCCCGCGCCGCAGCCGCAGCCGGCGCCGCAGCGTCCGGACCTGCCGTTTGCCGATCTGTTCGCGCAACTCGCCGGGCATCTGGTCGGCGCCGTCGTCAACATCTCGACCGAGGCGGCGCCGCCGCCGGACAAGGCGCCGCCGGAACCGCCCCACTCCAATGCGCCGAGCAGCACGCTCGACGAGATGTTCCGCGACTTCTTCGGCGACAAGGGCAACCCGTCGGCGCCGGGCCCGCGCGTCGCCTCGCTCGGCTCCGGCTTCGTCATCGACCCCTCGGGGCTCATCGTCACCAACAACCACGTCATCGCCAACGCTGATCAGATCACGGTGACATTGTCGGACAACACCGCCTTGCACGCGCAGGTCGTCGGCCGCGACGCGGTGACCGACCTGGCGCTGCTCAAAGTCGAGGCGAAGGGGAAGCTGCCGGCCGCAAGCTGGGGCGATTCGGGCAAGGTGCGGGTCGGCGACTGGGTGCTCGCCATCGGCAACCCGTTCGGGCTCGGCGGCACCGTCACCGCCGGCATCATCTCGGCGACGGCGCGCGACATCCATTCGAGCCCGTATGACGACTACTTGCAGACCGACGCCTCAATCAACCGCGGCAATTCCGGCGGGCCGATGTTCAACCTGGCGGGCGAGGTAATCGGCATCAACACCGTCATCTATTCGCCGTCGGGCGGTTCGATCGGCATCGGCTTCGCGATCCCCTCGGCCTTCGCGCGCCCGATCATCGAGCAGCTCAAGGCGCATGGCAAAGTCGAGCGCGGCTGGATCGGCGCGCGCATCCAGCCGGTGACCGACGACATCGCCGAGAGCGTCGGCCTCGACAAGGCGAAAGGCGCGATGATCGCGGCGATTGACCCGGACAGCCCGGCGCAGCACGCCAAATTGCAGCCGGGCGACGTCATCCTCCTCTATGACGGAAAGCCCATCGAGCGCAGCCGCCAGCTGCCGCGGCTGGTCGCGGCGACGCCGCCCGACAAGCAGGTCAAGCTGACGATCTGGCGCGACCGTAAGGAGCACGAGGTCGAGCTGAAGGCCGCCCCGCTAAACCCGAACCGGCCGGCGGCGCCGCCGCCGGCGCCGGAAAAGCCGAAGCCGCCGCCGACCGTCGAGGCGCTCGGGCTGAAGCTGGCGAAGCTGAGCCCGGAGCTGCGCAAGCAATTCTCGCTGCCGGACCGCGCGCAGGGCGCCGTCATCACCGAGGTGCCGCCAAACAGCCCCGCCACCGGCCAGGGGCTGCGTCCCGGCGATCTCCTGATCGCCATCGGCCGCAGCCCGGTCACCGGGCCGGAGGAGGTGCCGCCGCTCGCCGCCGCCGCCCGCAAGGCCGGCCAGAAGAAGCTCTTGGTGCGCGTCGAGCGCCAGGGCAACACCCGCTTCGTCGCGCTGCCGCCGGAGGGCGGATAACCCCAGAATCCATCGGGAAGGACCCCATCATGCTCGTGCATCTTCGCAGCGCCGCGATCGGCCTCGCACTCCTGCTGGCCATGGCGAGCGGCGCGCAGGCGCAGGCCCGGCACGAGGCCGCAATGCACCACCACGACATGCCGGCAGCCGGCGCCGTGCCGACGCTGCCCGGCCAGGACGCGTTCGGCGCGATCCAGGAAATCGTCGGCCTGCTCGAGAGAGATCCGCATACCGACTGGTCGAAGGTCGACCTCGAAGCACTGCGCCAGCACCTGATCGACATGAACGAGGTCACGCTCAAGGCCGATGCGGCGGCAAGGCCGATCGAGGGCGGCCTGGAAATCGCGGTAACCGGCAGCGGCCGCACGCTCACCGCGATCGGCCGCATGATCCCCGCCTGGGCCGATACAGCGAACGGCCACGACGGCTGGAGCACCAAAGCGGCGGCGCTGCCGAACGGCCAGCTAGTGACGGTAACCGCCGCGAACCCGAAGGAAGTGGTGCATATCCGGGGCCTCGGGTTTATCGGGCTGTTGGCGAGCGGCTCCTGGCATCAGCCGCACCATCTCGCGATCGCCACGGGCGAGATGCGCTACCTGCATTGAACCTGCTCGCGATGGGGTGAGGCGGCGGTGTAGATCGTGATCGGATTTGACGTGCAAGCTCCCTCCCCCTGGAATGGCGAAGGGTCGGGGTGGGGGTGAGCGCCGCCGCCTAACCGGCGGGAAGAACTCGCATATTCGGCCCAACCGCCCACTCCGATCCCTCCCCCATCAAGGGGGAGGGCACGATGAGACAACCGAGTGTTACTGCTGCTCGGTCGTGCGGGTGGTGACCGAGGTCCCGGCGGCGGGGTCGGTGACCGTCTTGCTGCGCGACACCGAGCTGCCGTAGAAGCCCTCGCGGATGTGCTTGCGCTTCGTCACCACCTGACCGCGGTGGTTCATGTAGCGCTTCGACACGATCTTGCCGTGCGGCGTCTTGTGGATCGTGACGGTCTTTGTCCCTTCGATCGGCTCCGCCAGCGCGACGCCCGACACCAGCGCCAGCACCCCGGCGGCGGCAACCAGATAGCGAACCATTTGCCTTTCCTTTTGCAGTGGTCCGCTGTTTAACTTCTGATAAACGCCCGCGGTTCCCTAGCCGCCGCGAATACTTAACGGCATTTATGGCGTTGCGGCCGGACCCTTTACGAGGCCGCGTTGCAACAGATCGCCTCGGCGATATCGTGCCACGCGTCGGCGGAGCGCTCGTCGCCCTTGTCCCGGTCGAGTTCTTCGGCCTCGCTGTCCGGTTTGCAGCTCGCGGCCGGAATGGCAACAGGCTGGACAGCGTTGAGCAAAACGAGACGCCGCCGGGGCTGGCGATACCGCCGCCGGCAAAACAGGTATAAAGCGTCGACCGCCTTCCTTCCCCTGCTCGGGTCCTGCCGTCATGCCAGATGCCTTGCTCGACAACGCCCCGCAGCCGACCCGCCTTGCCGATTATCGGCCGCCGGCGTTTTTCTGCGACAGCGTCGAACTGGCGTTCGATCTCGACCCCGGCGACACGCATGTCAGCTCCCGCCTGACGCTACGGCGCAACCCCGCGGCGGGCGCCGGCGCTGCGCTGCGGCTCGACGGCGAGGAGATCGAGCTCGTCACGCTGCTGCTCGACGGCCGCCCGCTGGCGCCGGGCGGTTACCGCATCGAGGCCGACGGCGCTCTGGTCATCGCCAGCGTTCCCGATAGCTTTGAACTCGACATCGAGACGCGCATCAGCCCGGAGCGCAACACCGCGCTCTCCGGGCTTTACACCTCGGGCCGCAATTTCTGCACGCAGTGCGAGCCGGAAGGGTTTCGCCGCATCACCTATTTCCTCGACCGGCCCGACGTGCTGGCGCGCTACAAGGTGACGATCCGGGCCGACAAACAGCGCTATCCGGTGCTGTTGTCGAACGGCAACCCGACCGGCAGCGGCGAGCTTGCGGACGGCCGCCACTGGGCCGAATGGACCGACCCGCACCCCAAGCCGTCCTACCTGTTCGCGCTAGTGGCGGGCGACCTCGTCGCGGTCGAAGACCGCTTTACGACCCGCTCCGGCCGCACCGTTCCATTGGCGATCTGGGTGCGGCGCGGCGACGAGGACAAATGCAGCCACGCGATGGAATCGCTCAAAAAGGCGATGCGCTGGGACGAGGACACCTTCGGCCTCGAATACGACCTCGACGTCTTCAACATCGTCGCCGTCAGCGACTTCAACATGGGGGCGATGGAGAACAAGGGCCTCAACATCTTCAATACACGCTACGTCCTGGCAAAGCCGGAGACCGCGACCGACAGCGACTACCAGGGCATCGAGGCGGTGATCGCCCACGAATACTTCCACAACTGGACCGGCAACCGGGTGACCTGCCGCGACTGGTTCCAGCTGTCCTTGAAGGAAGGGCTAACCGTGTTCCGCGACCAGCTGTTCTCGGCCGACCAGGGCAGCCCCGCGGTGTGCCGCATCGGCAACATCCGCACGCTGCGGGCGGCGCAGTTCCCCGAGGATGCCGGGCCGCTGGCGCACCCGGTGCAGCCGCAGAGCTATCTGCGGATCGACAATTTCTACACCGCCACGGTCTACAACAAGGGCGCCGAGATCATCCGCATGATGCACACGCTGTTGGGTCCGGAGGGCTTCCGCCGCGGCATGGACGCCTATATCGGGCATAACGACAACAAGGCGGCGACGATCGGCGATTTCCTGATGGCGATGCAGGAGGGCGGCGGCGTCGATCTGTCCGGGTTTTCCCGCTGGTATGCGCAGGCCGGCACGCCCGAGGTGACGGTCGACGACCGCTACGACCCGGCGACGCGCGCCTACGAGATCGAGGTTTCGCAGCTTGTGCCGCCGACCCCGGGTCAGCCGGAGAAAGCGCCGGTGCCGATCCCGCTCGCCATCGGCCTGTTGGGCCCGAACGGCGACGAATTGCCGGTGCGGCTGCCGGGCGACGAGGCGGCGCAGCCCGGTACCCGCGTGCTGCTCGCCGACCGCGAGCATCAGGTCTTCCACTTTTCCGACGTCCCGGTGCCGCCGGCGCCGTCGCTGCTGCGCAATTTTTCGGCGCCGGTGAAATTGCAGGGCGTGCCGCTCGAGCGGCTGAAGTTTCTCGCGATCCACGACACAGACCCGGTGGCGCGCTGGGACGCGGGCCAGCAGGTCGCTACCCGCATGCTGCTCGACCAGGTCGCGGCGTACCGGGACGGGCAGCCGGTAGCGGCAGTCGATCCCGACGTTATCGCCGCGATGCGGCAGACTCTGGCCGATGCCGACCGCGACCCGGCCTTTGCCGCCGAGGCGCTGATGCTGCCGAGCGAGACGACGCTGGCCGAAGAGATGGCGGTCGTCGCGGTCGAGGCGATCCACGCGGTGCGCGACAACGCCCGCGCCGCGATCGGAGAGACGCTGGCGGATCCGCTCAACGACGCCTACCGCCGCCTTACCGACGCCGGCCCCTACCGCATCGACGGTCGCTCGATCGGCCGCCGCGCATTGCGCAGTGCCTGCCTCGGCTATCTCGCCGCCGCCGACCGGGCTGCGGGCGCTCGGCTAGCCAAGGCGCAGTTCGACGCCGCACAGGCCGGGCGCGGCGCCAACATGACCGATGTGCTGGCGGCGCTGGCGGCGCTGATCGACATCGCCTGCCCGGAGCGTGCCGCAGCGCTCGACGCGTTCTACCGGCGCTGGCAGGACGAGGCGCTGGTCGTCGACAAATGGTTCGCCTTGCAAGCCCGCTCGTCATTGCCCGGAACGATCGGCGCGGTGCGGCAGCTGACAGCGCACCCCGCCTTCACCCGCAGCAACCCGAACCGGGTGCGCGCGCTGGTCGGCAGCTTCTCGCAGGGCAACCCCTTGCATTTTCACGCGGCGAGCGGCGAGGGCTACGCTTTCCTCGCCGACGAGGTGCTGGCGCTCGACCAGCCCAACCCGCAGCTGGCCGCAAGGCTGGTGCAGCCGCTCGGGCAATGGCGGCGCTATGACGCCGCGCGCCAAGGCCTGATGCGCGCCGCCCTCGACCGCATCCTGGCAGCCCCCGGCCTCAGTCCCAACACCTACGAAATGGTCGCCAAAAGCCTCGCCGCCGGGTAGCACCGGGGACATCGACCTACATTCCCTTGCCCCTCACCCTGTCCCTCTCCCCGCGAGGCGAGGAGAGGGGACGAATTTGCACCGCCCGTCGCACAGCTCTCCCTCTCCCCGCTTGCGGGGAGAGGGCCGGGGTGAGGGGGAGTTCCTGCTTTAATAACTTTGAAACGCGTGCTGGATGGCGGCGATGTCGGTGGTCGTCAGCAGCATCAGCGCCAACAGGATGCGGGCTTTTTGCGGCGAGAGGTCCTCGGCGGCGACGATGCCGGTCTCGCGCAGCCGGCGGCGCGGCGCGATGCGGCCGGTGGCGCGGCTCGATTGCACGACGACGATCCCCGAGCGGGCGGCGGCGAGGAAAGCCTGCTGCTGCGCCGCGCTCGGCGTACCGGGGGCGAACCCGGCCGAGATGAGGCCGTGTGCTCCGGCCCCGAACGCCGCCTCGACAAGGTCGCCATCGGCGCCGGCGTAGGAATAGATGATGTCAACTCGCGGCAGCGCCGTGATCTCGGCGTCCGCAAACGGCGTGTCGGGCATGTGCGCCTTGAGCGGCGCGCGGGCAAAATGCGGTCCGTCGCCGTCGACATGGCCCAGCGCGCCGTAATCGAGCGAGCGGAAGGTCTGCACCCGGTAGGTCGAGGTCTTGACGACGTCGCGCGCGGCGTTGATCTCGTTGTTGAGCACGACAAGGACGCCCATGCCGCGCGCAGCCTCGCAGCCAGCGACCTGCAGCGCGTTGACGAGGTTGGTGCCGGCGTCGGTGCCGAGCGCGCTGGCCGGCCGCTGCGCCCCGACGAGGACGACGGGCTGGCTGACGCGCAGCGTCAGGTTGAGGAAGAAGGCGGTCTCCTCCAACGTCGCGGTGCCGTGCGGGATCACAAAGCCGGCGAGCGTCGGATCGGCGGCGGCGGTGCGATGGATGAGGTCGCGCAACTCGACCCAGTCGCCGGGGCCGATCGCCGTCGAGCCGACCTGGCGGAACGTCACCGGCAGCGGCTCGGCGACGAGGCGGGTCTCCGGGAACCGGTCGAGCAAGGCTTCGCTTGTCAGCTTCTGCCCGAAATCGGGGTAGTCGAGCACATCCATGCTGCCGGCGCCGAGCGAGGAGATCGTGCCGCCGGTGCCGATGACGGCGATGCGGGGCAAGGACGGCATGGGGGGCCTCCCAAATCGTTGACCGGGCGGACCACAGCACAATCGCGGCGGCGGCGAAAGGCGGCACGAATTCGCGGAAACATCTTATATTTAACCCGCAGTCCCGGCGAAAGCGCGAAAGCCGGGGACCCAGGGCCCAACCTCCCGATGGCTCGCCAAGTGGGTCCCGGCTTTCCCGGGACTGCGGTTTCTTTGGTCGCATCAGATCCGAGCCGAGATCGGCCAAGCTGCGGAGTTGCTGTATGCTTGCTGCCGGCACACGGCGTAGAGGAGCCCATGTCGGTCCTGGCGCATGATCCGCGGGAAGGCGCCGCCGAGCTGGCGCCGCTGGCCGGGTTCTGGCGGCGGCTCTCCGCGCTGGTGCTCGACCTCTTGATCCTCGGCGTGCCGCTGCTGCTGCTCGGGCTCGTGCTGTTCGACTGGGCGGCAAGCCTCGGGCAGGCCGGCCGCCTCCTCGGGTTTGTCCTCGCGCTCGCGTATTTCGGCCTGCTCAACAGCGAAATAGCCGACGGCCAGACTCTCGGCAAGCGGCTGATGGACATCCGCACCGTCGACGGCGCCGGAAACCCGCTCTCGCTCGGGCGTTCGGTGGTGCGGTTTCTCGTCGTCGCCGTCCCCTATTTCCTCAACGGCATCGCGCTGGCGACGAGCCACGGCGCTTGGCGCACCATCTCGCTGGTGGTCGACAGCGTCCTCAGCGTCGTCGCGCTCGGCGGGCTGAGTGCGACGTTCTACCTCTACGTCTTCAACCGCCGGACGCGGCAGGGCCTGCACGACCTCGCGGTCGGCAGCTATGTCGTCCGCGGCGCGGCAGCGGCGATGCCGAGCGGGCTCGCTGTGCCGCGCCTGCATCTTGCGGTGGTGACGTGCCTCTTCGCCGTGGCATTGGTGGCGCCAGTGGCGACCCGCTGGATCGTGCGGCAGCCCGGCATCGCCGAGACCGTTGCGCCGCTCGCCGAACTGCAGCGGATGATCGCGGCGCTGCCGGGGGTTCGGCACGTCAAGGTGTTGGTGGGCCGCGGCCCAACCGCGGCGACGTCGTTCTGGCAGATCGACGCGGTCACCAATGCGGCGGACATCGATGCAGTGGTGCTGGCGATTGCCCGGGTTGTGCTCGACAAGCATCCCGACCTGTTGGGCCGGCAGGTTCTGCGGATACGGGTCGCGCGCGGCTTCGATCTCGGGCTCGCCAGCTGGACGTGGCGGCAGGCGGAGGTGCACGACGCCGCGGCGTGGCGGGCGCGGCTGCAGGAGGCACCGGCATCACCGGTCGGAAAGCCGTGATGACCCGGCGGACGCGAGCTCGGCGCTGGCGCTGTGCAGCCGGAACGACACCGCGCCGTAGGTCGCGACGCAATAGGGCACCGCGTAGGTCAGCAGCAGTTTGACGACATTGACCGGCCCGGCGGTGACGATCGCGTCGCCCTGGTTGATCAGGTTGAGGATCGTGCCGACGACGACCGCCACCCAGAATGCGCGCCGCGGTACACCGCCGGAACTCGCGTAATGCCAAGCGAGCTGCAGCCGCGATCGGTCCACCGGCAACGCCCTACGACAGCCAGCGCTTGCGGCGGCGATAGTGTTTCGTGTCGCGGTAGGATTTGCGGGTGCCGGCCTCGTTGAGGCCGAGATAGAACTCCTTGACGTCGGAATTCTCGCGCAGGCTGTCGGCCGGTCCCTCGAGCACGATGCGGCCGTTTTCCATGACGTAGCCGTGGTCGGCGATATCGAGCGCCAGGGCCGCGTTCTGCTCGACCAGCAGCACTGTCAGCTGCCGCTCCTCCTTGAGGCGTCGGATCACCGAGAAAATCTCGCTTATCACCATCGGCGCCAGTCCGAGCGAGGGCTCGTCCAGGAGGATGACCTTGGGGTCCGACATCAATGCCCGGCCGATCACCAGCATCTGCTGCTCGCCGCCCGACAGATACCCGGCCGACTGGTTGCGCCGCTCCTTCAATACCGGGAAGCTGTCGTAGACCCGCTCGATCCCGGCCCTGACGTTGCCGTAGTCGCGATGGCTATGGCCGCCGGCGACGAGGTTTTCCTCGACGGTCAGGTTTTCGAAAACGCGCCTTCCCTCGAAGACCTGCACGACGCCGCGTTTGACGACGTCGAACGGCAGGAGCCTATCGAGCCGCTCGCCGTCGAGCTCGACGCTGCCTTTGGTGACTTCGCCGCGCTCGGTCTGCAAGAGGCCGGAGATCGCCTTCAGCGTCGTCGTCTTGCCGGCGCCGTTGGCGCCGAGGAGGGTGGTGATCTGCCCTTCCCCGGCGTTCAGCGAGACGCCTTTCAGCACCAGGATGACGCCGTCATAGACGACTTCGACGTTGTTGAGCGCCAGCATCCGCGCAACCCCCAATCGGTATTCTCATTCCCGCGCAGGCGAGAACCCGGGGCCGCAAAGCCGCCGCCTGCCCCTGGGTCCCCTGCGTCCGGGTGACGATTGCGGCCGAGACTTACTCGACCTTCTCGGCCTCCTTCACCGCCTTCATCACGACCTCCCGCGAGCCGCGGAACCAGTCGCCCTCCGGCGCGAAGCCGTTGCCCTTGACCTTGAACACGCGCACCCAGCCGCCGCCCTCATGGTCCTGCGGCGTGATCTTCATCGGCGGCACCAGCCCGCCGAGGGTGAAATCGTGGATCTGCTCGAACCCCTTCTTCAAATCCTCGCCGGTCGGCGCCTTGCCGCCCGTCGCCTTGATCGCGTTACGCAGCGCCTCGACCTGGATCGCCGCATGCAACAGGCCGCGGTTGTAGATGACCGTGTTGTCCATCGTCTTCGGCGGCGCCTTCCCTTCTTTCTTGTACATGTCCCGGATCTGCTGGCGGACCGGGTAGTTGTCGCCGGCGCCGGCGAATTGCAGCGTGTTGTAGCCCTGCGCAACGCCCCATCCGCCGGCCGCCTTGATGTC
>JBLMXS010000286.1:0-22370 GCA_050257895.1 Thiohalocapsa sp. | reverse complement strand
ACGCCGGTGGCAATCGCCTGGGCCCGCGCATTTTCGAGCTGCGTCCGCGCCTGCGCGACGTCGGAGGCGGCGACGATGCCGGCATTGTACTGGTTCGTCGCGATGCGCAGCGACTCGGCATAGGCCGTGACGGAAGCGTCGAGCAGCCGCTTCAGCTCGTCGGCGATGCGCAGCTGCATGTAATCGCTGGCGAGCTGCGCCTGCGCCGCGAGGCGGGCGCTGGCGGCGTCGCCGGCGCGCGCCTGGGCGGTGGCGACGTCGCTCTCGACGGTGCGGCGGATGCGGCCCCACAGATCGGGGACCCAACTGGCCGAGACGGTCGTGCTGAAGCGGTTGGCGATGCTGCCGGGACCCTCGAGGCTGCGCCCCAGCGTGCCGCTGCTGCGCGAGCGGGCGGCCGAGGCATCGAGCTGCGCGGTCGGGAAATAGCCGGCGCGCGCCTGCGCGACGATCGCCTCGGCGGCGCGGAAATTGGCTTCGGCGGCCTTCAGGTTCTGGTTGGAGACATCGACCTGGCGCTCGAGCCGGTCAAGCACCGGGTCGCCGAACACGCTCCACCAGACACCGCGGTCGAGCGCGTCGGCCGCAATCGCCCGCCGCCACCCGGCCTCGGACCGCGCCTCCTTGTAGGCGGCCGGCACCACAGCGAGCGGCGGCCGATAATCCGGGCCGACCGTGCAGCCCGCTCCGAGGAGCAGGGTAATCGCCACCGTAAAAACACCCAGACTCGGTGCGGCCGCGCGTCTTTCTGCGGAGTCCCCCTCACCCTGTCCCCCTCCCCGCAAGCGGGGGGACGGGACCAGGCGGCGCCGCCGGGCTGACCTCTCTCCCTCTCCCCGCCTGCGGGGAGAGGGCCGGGGTGAGGGGCTGTCGGACGTCATTCGCCCGGTTGCGCCACCGGATTGCGGCGGCGCAGCGCGCGCAGGCGCAGCCGGTCGAGCGTCAGGTAGACGACCGGCGTCGTGTAGAGCGTCAGCAGCTGGCTCAAGAGCAGCCCGCCGACAATCGCGATGCCGAGCGGACGGCGCAACTCGGAGCCCTCGCCATAGCCGATCGCCAACGGCAGGGCGCCGAGCATCGCCGCCAGCGTCGTCATCATGATCGGGCGAAAGCGCAAGAGCGCCGCCTGGTAGATCGCCGCGCGCGAAGAGAGCCCGTCGCGCCGCTCGGCGGCGAGCGCGAAGTCGATCATCATGATCGCGTTCTTCTTGACGATGCCGATCAACAGGATGATGCCGATCAGCGCCAGGATGCTGAACTCGATGTGGCACAGCATCAGCGCCAGCACCGCGCCGACCCCGGCGGACGGCAAGGTCGACAGGATCGTCAGCGGGTGGACGTAGCTCTCGTAGAGCACCCCCAGGACGATGTAGACCGCCAGCAAGGCCGTGCCGATGAGCAGCGGCTCGGTGGCGAGCGACTGCTCGAACAGCTTGGCGGTGCCGGAGAAACGGCCATGCACGCTCGCCGGCACGTGCAGCCGCACCATCGCCTCCTCGATCGCCTGCGAGGCCTCGCTCAGTGCAAATCCCGGCTTCAGGTTGAACGAGATCGTGCTCGCGACGAACAGCCCCTGATGGTTGACCGCCAGCGGCACCTTGCCGGTCTGGTAATGCGCCACCGCCGACAGCGGCACCATCGTCTCGTGCGCGGTGCTGACGGCGGCGCTGGTCGAGGTGGCGCCGCGGCCGGTGTTGGCGAGCGCGTTGGTCGCCTGGTTGCGGGCGCTGTCGGCGGCGATCTGCGCCGCCGCGCTGCTCCGGTTGGTCGCGGTCTTGGCGGTGGCCGAGCCCTTCACCGTGCCAGCCAGCGCGTTGGTCGCCTGCGTGCCGCGAACCGGCCCGCCGGTCGTGCTGACGTAGATCTGGTCGAGCATGTCGGGGCTCTGCCAGTATTGCGGCGCCACCTCCATCACCACGTGGTACTGGTTGCGCGGGGTGTAGATCACCGACACCTGGCGCTGCCCGAAAGCGTCGTAGAGCGTGTTGTCGATCTGCGAGACGGCGATGCCGAGCCGCGCCGCCGTCGCCCGATCGATCACCAGGTCGGTTTCGAGGCCGTTCTGCTGCTGGTCGGAATTGACGTCGGCGAGCGCCGGCAATTTCTCCAGTGCCGCGGCGATTTTCGGCACCCATTGGTAGAGCTGCGCGGCATCGTCCGATTGCAGGGTGTACTGGTATTGCGCGTTGCTGGCGCGGCCGCCGGCGCGGATGTCCTGCACCGCCTGCAGAAACAGCCGGGCGCCGGCGACGTGCCCCAGCCGGCCGCGCAGCCGGCCGATCACCCGGTCCACCGAGACATGGCGCTCGGCCAGCGGCTTCAGCGCCACGAAGACGAACCCGGAAGCGGTCTGGCCGCCGCCGGTGAAGCCGACGACGCTCTGCACCGCCGGATCGTCGCCGATGATCTTGATGAACTCGCTCAGCTTGTCGCGCATCAGCTGAAACGAGATGCTCTGGTCGGCCTGGATGCCGCCGATCATGCGCCCGGTATCCTGCTGCGGAAACAGCCCCTTCGGGACGAGGACGTAGAGGTAGACGTTGAGCGCCACCGTGGCGATCAGGATCAGCAGCACGATCGCCGGAAAGCGCAGCGCCTGCGACAGCGTCTCTTCGTAGAAGGCGAGCATCGCCTGGAACGCCCGCTCGCCGGCGCGGTACCAGAGCGAGTGCCGTTGCCCGGGGCGGTGCAGCCTGATGTGGGCGCACATCATCGGCGTCGCCGTCAGCGACACCACCAGCGAGATCACGATCGCCACCGACAGCGTCATCGCGAATTCGCGAAATAGGCGGCCGACAATGCCGCCCATCAACAGGATCGGCACGAACACCGCGATCAAGGACAAGCTCATCGACAGCACGGTGAAGCCGACCTCGCGGGCGCCGAGCAGCGCCGCCTCGCGCCGCGGCATCCCGGCTTCGAGGTGGCGCGTCACGTTTTCGAGGACGACGATGGCGTCGTCGACGACAAAGCCGGTTGAGATCGTCAGCGCCATCAGCGACAGATTGTCGAGGCTGTACCCGAGCAGGTACATCGCGCCGAACGTGCCGATCAGCGACACCGGCACCGCCACGCTCGGAATAAGCGCCGCACGCGCGTCGCGCAGGAACACGAACACCACGAGGATGACGAGGGCGATGGCGACCCCCAGCGTCATTTCGACATCGTGCAGCGAGGCGCGGATCGTGGTGCTGCGGTCCATCGCGACGTTGAGCGTGATGTCGCTCGCCAACGAGGCGCGCAATTGCGGCAGCACGGCGTAGACGCGGTCGGTCGTCTCGATGATGTTGCCGCCCGGCGTCAGGTAAAGGATCACCAGCACCGCCGGCTTGCCGTTGGCAAGCCCGGCGTGGCGCAAATTCTCGGGCCCCTCCTCGACCGTCGCCACATCGGAGAGCCGCACCGCCGCGCCGTTGCGATAGGCGATGACGAGCGGCCGGTAGTCCTCGGGCCGCGTCGCCTGGTCGTTGGTGTAGAGCTGGAAGTGGCGAGCGCCGTCGTCCACCGCCCCCTTTGGGCTATGGGCATTGGCCGAGGCGATCGCGGCGCGCACGCCTTCGAGGCCGATGCCGTATTTGAACAGCGCGTTCGGGTTGAGCTCGACCCGCACCGCCGGCGCCGCGGCGCCGCCGATCCCGACCTGCCCGATGCCCTCGATTTGCGACAGCGCCGGCTGCAGCACGGTCGAGGCGGCGTCGAAGACCTGCCCCGGGGTCTCGGTGTCCGAGGTCAGGGACAGGATCATGATCGGCGCATCGGCGGGGTTGACCTTGCGGTAGGTTGGGTTCGCCTTGAGCGCCGGCAGGTCGACGCGCGCCGCGTTGATCGCCGCCTGCACGTCGCGCGCGGCGCCGTCGATGTCGCGGTTGAGCCCGAACTGCAGCACGATGCGGGTCGAGCCGACGGTGCTCTGCGAGGTCATCTCGGTGACGTCGGCGATGATGCCGAGATGGCGTTCGAGCGGCGTCGCCACCGTCGTCGCCATCGTCTCGGGGCTGGCGCCGGGCATGGTCGCGAACACCGCGATCGTCGGGAACGCCACCTGCGGCAACGGCGACACCGGCAGTTTGACGAACGCAAACAGCCCCGCCAGCGCAATGCCGATCGTCAACAGCGTCGTCGTGACCGGCCGAGCGATGAACAAGCCGGAAAAATTCACGCCGCGACCCCCACCCTAACCCTCCCCCGCTTGCGGGGGAGGCAGCTTTCGGTGCCGCTCGGCTCTTGTCCCCTCCCCCGCAGGCGGGGGAGGGTTAGGGTGGGGGTCACGGCGCCGTGCCCTCACTGTTGAAGGCGTGCCCGAGCCGCCGCCGCACGGCGGCGGCGAGGCGATCGAAGGCGAGGTAGATGACCGGCGTCGTGAACAGCGTCAGCGCCTGGCTCAGAATGAGGCCGCCGACGATCGTCACGCCGAGGGGATGGCGCAATTCGGAGCCGGTGCCGCTGCCGAGCATCAGCGGCAACGCCCCGAACAGCGCCGCCGCCGTCGTCATCATGATCGGGCGGAAGCGCAACAGCGAGGCCTGGAAGATCGCCTCGCGCGGAGCCTTGCCTTCCTCGCGCTGCGCCTCGAGCGCAAAGTCCACCATCATGATGCCGTTCTTCTTGACGATGCCGATCAACAGGATGATGCCGATGATCGCGATGACGCTGAGATCGCTGCCGTCGAGCATCAGCGCCAGCAGCGCGCCGAGGCCGGCCGACGGCAAGGTCGAGAGGATCGTGATCGGGTGGATGTAGCTCTCGTAGAGCACGCCCAGCACGATATAGACCGTCACCAGCGCCGCCACGATCAGCAAGAGCTCGTTGCCGAGCGCCTTCTGGAAGGCCAGCGCGGCGCCCTGGAAGGCGGTGATGATGCTCGCCGGCAGGCCCATCTCGGCCTCCGCCTGACGGATCGCCGCGACCGCCGCGCCGAGCGAATAGCCAGGCGCCAGGTTGAACGAGATCAGCGCCGACGGGAACTGCCCCAGATGGCTGACCGACATCGGCGCCGTCTGCTCGACGACCTTGGCGATCGCCGACAGCGGCACCTGGCCGTTGGCGGCGGTCGACGACGGCAGGTAGATCGTGCTTAGCGACGCCAGCGATTGCTGCAGGCCGGGGTCGGCTTCGAGGATGACGCGGTACTGGTTCGACTGCGTGAAGATCGTCGAGACGATGCGCTGGCCGAATGAATCGTAGAGCGCGTTGTCGATCGTCGCCGGCGTGATGCCGAACCGTCCCGCCGTCGCGCGGTCGATCAGCACATAGGCCGACAGGCCGTTCTCGCTATAGCTGGTCGCGACCTCTTCGAGCTCGGGCAACTGCCGCAGGCGTTCGACGATGCGCGGCACCCATTGCGCCAGTTCGTCCGGGTTGGCGTCTTCCAGCGCGAACTGGTACTGGCCGCGGCTGATCGTGGCGTCGATCGTCAAATCCTGCACCGGCTGCATGTAGAGCGTGATGCCGGTGACGTCCGCCGCTTCGCGCGCCAGGCGCCGGATGATCTCGCTGACATCGGCATGGCGCTCGCCGCGCGGTTTCAGGTTGATCAAGAGCCTGCCGGTGTTGAGCGTCGTATTGGTGCCGTCGACGCCGATGAAGGAGGCGAGGCTGTCGACGGCCGGGTCCTTGAGGATGGCGTCCGCCAGCGCCTGCTGCCGCTCCGCCATCGCGGCGAACGACACCGACGGCGCCGCCTGCGAGATCCCCTGGATCAGCCCGGTATCCTGCACCGGGAAGAACCCCTTCGGGATGACGATGTAGAAGAATACGGTCAGCGCCAGCGTCGCCAGCGCGACGAGGAGGGTCAGCCCCTGGTGGTCGAGCACGAGGTCGAGGGTGCGGCCATAGGCGGCGACGACCCGGTCGAACCACGCCTGCGAGCGCCGCGCGATCGCCGACATCTCGTCGGGCCGCCGGTGGCGCAGCAACCGGGCGCACAGCATCGGCACCAGGGTCAGCGACACTACGGCCGAGATCAGGATCGTCACCGCCAACGTCGCCGCGAACTCGCGGAACAGCCGGCCGACGACGTCGGGCATGAACAGGAGCGGGATCAAGACCGCGATCAGCGACACGGTCAGCGAAATGATCGTGAACCCGATCTGCTCCGACCCCTTGAGCGCCGCCCGCAGCGGCGGCTCGCCCATCTCGATGTAGCGGGAGATGTTCTCGATCATGACGATCGCATCGTCGACGACAAACCCGGTCGCGATCGTCATCGCCATCAGCGACAGATTGTTGAGGCTGAACCCGGCGAGATACATGACGGCGAGCGTGCCGATCAGCGACAGCGGCACCGACAGGCTCGGGATTAGCGTCGCTGACGGGCTGCGCAGGAACAGGAAGATCACCAGCACGACGAGCGCGACGGCCAGCCCCAGCTCGAACTCGACATCGGCCACCGAGGCGCGGATCGTTGTCGTGCGGTCGCTGAGGACCGCGACGTCGACCGCCGCCGGCAGGGCGGCGCGCAGTTGCGGCAACAGCGCGGTGATGCGGTCGACGACCTCGATGACGTTGGCGCCGGGCTGGCGCTGGACATTGAGGATGATCGCCGGGGTAGCGTTCATCCAAGCGGCGAGCTTGGTGTTCTCCGGCCCCTCGACGGCGGTTGCGACATCGGCCAGGCGCACCGGCGCGCCGTTGCGGTAGGCGACGACGAGGTCGAGATAGTCCCCGGGCCGCTTCAGCTGGTCGTTGGCGTTGATCGTGTACTGCTGCGCCGGGCCGTCGAAATTGCCTTTCGGCGTGTTGACGTTGGCGCTGTTGATCGTGCTGCGCAGGTCGTCGATGTTGAGGCCGTAGGCCGCGAGCTGGCGCAGATTGGCCTGGATGCGCACCGCCGGGCGGTGGCCGCCGCTGACGCTGACGAGGCCGACCCCGGTCAACTGGGAGATCTTCTGTGCGAGGCGGGTGTCGGCAAGGTCCTCGACCTGCGTCAGCGGCAGGGTCTTCGAGGTCAAGGTCAGGGTCAGGATCGGCGCATCGGCCGGGTTGACCTTGGCATAGGTCGGCGGCGCCGGCAGGTCGGACGGCAACAAATTGCCGGCGGCGTTGATCGCCGCCTGCACCTCCTGCTCGGCGACGTCGAGGCTCAAGGCCAGGCTGAATTGCAGCGTGATTACCGAGGCGCCGGCCGAACTGACCGACGACATCTGGTTCAACCCCGGCATCTGCCCGAGCTGCACCTCGAGCGGCGCGGTGACCGACGCGGTCATCACGTCGGGGCTGGCGCCAGGGTAGAGCGTCGTCACCTGGATCGTCGGATAGTCGACCTCGGGCAACGCGGACAATGGCAGGAAGCGGTAGGCGAACAGCCCGACCAGCACGATCGCCGCCATCAGCAGCGAGGTTGCCACCGGCCGCAGGATGAAGGTCCGCGACGGGCTCATGGAAGGCGCCGCATATACCCCCACCCCGACCCTCCCCCGCTCGCGGGGGAGGGGGCTTTGGTCGAGGCGGCGGCAGCGCGCCCCCTCCCCCGCTGGCGGGGGAGGGTTGGGGTGGGGGTATCCCTCACTCGCCGCTCCGCTGCCGCCGCTGGCCGCGCGGCCGATCGGTAACGGGTGCCTTGCCATCACTTGCCGGAGCGGCGGTGGCCGGAGCCGCGCCGCCCATGATCCTGACCTTGGCGCCGTCCTTCAGGCGGTCGGCGCCGTCGGTGACGATCCGCTGCCCCGGATCGAGGCCCTTCGTCACCGCGACCTGCCGGCTGTCGCCGGGGCCCAGCGTCACCGGGTGCGCCTCCACCGTGTCGTCGGGCTTGACGAGATAGACGAAAGTCCCGGGAGCGCCGCGCTGCACCGCGGCGATCGGGATCAGCGTCACGTCGCGCAGCGTATCGACCAGCAATTGCACGTTGACGAACTGGTTGGGGAACAGGATCTGCTGCGGATTGTCAAACACCGCCCGCAATTTGACGGTGCCGGTCGAGGTGTCGATCTGGTTGTCGACGGTTTCGAGATGGCCGGCGTCGAGTTTCGTCGTCCCGGTGCGGTCGAACGCCGTCACCGGCAATCTCGCGCCGCTGGCAAGGCGCTGCAGCACCACCCGCAAACTGTCTTCGGGCAGCGTGAAGATCACCGAGATCGGCTGCAGCTGCGTGATGACGACGATGCCGCCGGCATCGCTCGTCTGCACGTAATTGCCGGGGTCGATCTGGCGCAGCCCAACCCGGCCGGTGATCGGCGCGGTGATCCGGCAATAGGTCAGGTTGAGCTTCTGGACGTCGACCTGCGCCTGGTCGGCCTGCACGGTGCCCCGAAACTGCTGCACCGTCGCGGCCTGCGTGTCGAGCGTCTGGCGGGCCAGCGAGTTCTGCGCCACCAGCGTCTTGTAGCGCGTCAGGTCGACTTCGGCGTTCTTCAGCTGCGCCTGGTCCTTGGCCAATTGCCCCTCGGCCTGGGCCAGCGCCACCTGGTAGGGCCGGGGGTCGATCTGCGCCAGGAGATCGCCTTTGTGGACGAGCTGGCCTTCCTTGAAGGCGACGTCGATCAGCTGCCCGTTGATCTGCGTCTTGAGGGTGACCGTCGCGAGCGGCGTCACGGTGCCGAGACCGCTGAGCACGACCGGCATCTCGCCCCGCCCCGCCGTCGCCGTGCCGACCGGCATCGGCCCGGTCGACTGGAAGCGGCCGGTGCGCGGCGCCTGGTGGCCGGCGTGCAGCACGACCCAGACGACGAGCCCAGCGATCGCCAGCAGCAACAGCAGGAGCCAGAGGGCGCTGCGGCGGCGGGGCGTGCGCGGTTCCGGCGGCGGCTCGGGCATCCCCCTCGGCATGTCGTCGGCATCGCCGTGCCGGCGGGTCGGCGCCTCGAGAGGCGCCAGTTGGTCATCCATCGCCGCCTACTCGCCACCGGTGCTCAATGTCTTTTCCCATGCTGGTTAGTTATGCGCACGCCGCCCGCTTCCTCCCCGCGCATCGCGCCACCGCGGTCGGCGCGAGATTGCGTCGTCGCTACACTCCTCGCAATGACAACCTTTTTTTGCTGTCATTGCGACCGAAGCGAAGCAATCTCGCCGCCGCCGAGACGCCGCCTGAAACAAGGATTGGGCAATGACCGGGAATTTCTCTCCGATGAGCGGCGGCCAGCTGGTCGTCGCGTCGCTGCGGGCGCACGGCGTCAGGATGGCGTTCTCGGTCGCCGGCGAGAGCTATCTCGAGGTGCTCGACGCGCTGTTCGATGCGCCGGACATCCATCTCGTGACCTGTCGCCAGGAGGGCGGCGCCGCCTTTATGGCCGAGGCCTACGGCAAGCTGACCGGGCGGCCGGGGGTGCTGCTGGTGACGCGCGGCCCCGGCGCCTGCAACGCCTCGATCGGGGTCCATACGGCACACCAGGATTCGACGCCGATGGTCGTGCTGGTCGGCCAGGTGGCGCGCCACCAGATCGACCGCGAGGCCTTCCAGGAGGTCGATTTCCGCAAGATGTACGCGCCGCTCGCCAAATGGGTGACGCAGATCGACCTGGCCGAGCGGGTGCCGGAACTGCTGAACCAGGCGTTCCAGGTCGCGACTTCCGGCCGCCCCGGCCCGGTCGTCGTCGCCCTGCCGGAGGACATGCTGCGCGAGCGCGCCGCCGCCGTCGTCAGCCCCTACCGTGCGGTGCGGGCGCATCCCGGCGCCGCAGACCTCGCCGAGCTGCGCCGCCTGCTGGCGGCCGCCGAGCGGCCGATCATGCTGGTCGGCGGCGGCTTGTGGGACGACGACGCTTGCGCCGACATCGCCCGCTTTGCCGCGGCCAACGCGCTGCCGGTGTGCTGCTCGTTCCGCCGCCAGGACATCGTCGACAACCGCCTGCCGGTGTTTGTCGGTGATCTCGGCACCGGCGCCGCGCCAACGCTCGTCCAGCGCTTCAGAGCGGCCGACCTGGTGCTGGCAGTCGGCGCCCGGATCGGCGAGATCACCTCGCAATCCTATACGCTCCTGGGCGTCCCCGACCCCGGCAAGATCCTGATCCACGTGCATGCCGCGGCCGAGGAATTGGGCCGCGTCTTCCGGCCGACCTTGGCGATCCAGTCCGGCATGGCGGAATTCGCCGCGGCCGCCGCGGCGCTGCAGCCGGTCGCTGCGCCGCGCTGGCGGGAGTGGTCGCAGGCGGCGCGCGCCGAATACGAGGCGGGGCTCGTCCCCTCGCGGTTCGATCCGGCCCCGGCGCTCGACCTCGGCCAGGTCATGACATGGCTGCGCCAGCGGCTGCCGGACGACGCGATCGTCACCTCCGACGCCGGCAACTTCAGCGGCTGGCCGAACCGCTTTCTGCAATACCGCCGGCCGGGGCGCCAGCTGGGGCCGACCAGCGGCGCGATGGGCTACGGCGTGCCGGCCGCGGTCGCCGCCAAGCTCGTGCATCCCGAGCGGATCGTCATCGGCTTCTGCGGCGACGGCGGCTTTATGATGACCGGGCAGGAGCTGATGACGGCCGCCGCCGAGGGGCCCGGCCCGATCATTTTCATCTTCAACAACGCGATGTACGGCACCATCCGCATGCACCAGGAGCGCCGCTTCCCCGGCCGCGTCGTCGGCACCGCGCTGAAGAACCCCGATTTCGCGGCGCTCGCCGCCGCCTACGGCGCCTATGGCGCGACGGTTGCCCGCACCGAGGAGTTCGCGCCGGCCTTCGAGGAGGCGGCGGCGGCGCGCCGCGCTGCGATCATCGAATTGCGCATCGATCCCGAGATGATTACGACGCGCACGACGTTGGCGGCTTTGCGGCGGCAGGCCGAACAGGGGAGTGCTTCCTGATGGTGGAATTGTCGCGGCAGGACTGGCACGCCGCCCGCTACGCCGAGACTGCCGGCTTCGTTCCGGCGCTCGGCGCCCCGGTCGTAGAATTGCTGATGCCGCAGCCAGGCGAGCGCATCCTTGACCTCGGCTGCGGCGACGGGACGCTGACCGCCAAGATCGCCGCCGCCGGCGCCAGCGTCGTCGCGGTCGACGCCGCCCCCGACATGGTCGCGGCCGCTCGCGCCAAGGGGCTCGATGCGCATGTCATGCCGGGCCAGCGCCTCACGTTCGACCGAGAATTCGACGCGGTGTTCTCGAACGCCGCTCTGCACTGGATGCGGCCGCCCGAGGCGGTGCTGGCCGGCGTGCGCCGGGCGCTGAAACCGGGCGGGCGCTTTGTCGCCGAGATGGGCGGGCACAACAACACCGCGGCGATCCAAGTGGCGATCGACGCCGTCCTGGCGCGCCGCGGCATCGCTGGCCGCAAGCTTACCCCGTGGTATTTCCCGTCAGCGCCGGCCTACCGCCGCAAGCTGGAGGCCGCCGGCTTCGAGGTGCTGCAGATCGACCTGATCCCGCGCCCGACGGTGCTGGAGAGCGGCTTCGAGGCCTGGCTCGACAATTTCGCCGACGATTTCTTCGCGCCCTTGCCGCCGCCCGACCGCCGCGCCGCCCGCTCCGAGATCGTCGAGTTGCTGCGCCCGATCCTGGTCGACGAAGAGGGCACCTGGGTCGCCGACTACGTCCGCCTGCGCTTCCGCGCCGTCACCGCCGGGTAGCCTCATGCAGAACACCCGCCTCTCGCTGCTCGACCACGATCTCGGCCCCGAGATCGACCTCTTGCGCAACAGCGTGCGCGATTTCGCCGAGGAAAAGATCGCGCCGCTCGCCGCGGCGATCGATCGCGACGACCGCTTCCCGGCTGAGTTGTGGCCCGAGATGGGCGCGCTCGGCCTGCACGGCATCACGGTCGAGGAGGAATACGGCGGCGCCGGCATGGGGTATCTGGCGCATTGCGTCGCGATGGAGGAGGTGAGCCGCGCCTCGGCCTCGGTCGGCCTCTCCTATGGCGCCCACTCCAACCTCTGCGTCAACCAGATCCGCCGCAACGGCAACGAGGCGCAGAAAAAGAAATACTTGCCCGACCTGATCTCGGGAAAGCATGTCGGCGCACTCGCGATGAGCGAGCCCGGCGCCGGCTCCGACGTCGTCTCGATGCGGCTGCGCGCCGACAAGAAGGGCGACCGCTACCTCCTCAACGGCAGCAAACTGTGGATCACCAACGGCCATGTTGCCGACACGCTGGTCGTCTACGCCAAGACCCGCCCCGACGCCGGGCCGCGCGGCATCACCGCCTTCCTGATCGAGAAGGGGATGCTCGGGTTCCGCCCGGCCCAGAAGCTCGACAAGCTGGGCATGCGCGGCTCGCCGACCTCGGAGCTGGTGTTCGAGGATTGCGAGGTGCCGGCGGAAAACGTGCTGGGCCAGGTCGACGAGGGGGTGCGCGTGCTGATGAGCGGGCTCGATTTCGAGCGCGCCGTCCTGGCTGCGGGGCCGCTCGGCATCATGCAGGCCTGCCTCGACGCCGTCGTCCCCTATATCCACGACCGGAAGCAGTTCGGCCAGGCGATCGGCGAATTTCAGCTGATCCAGGGCAAGGTCGCCGACATGTACACCGCCTTCAGCGCCTGCCGCGCCTATGTCTATGCGGTGGCGCGCGCCTGCGACCGCGGGGAGACGACGCGGAAGGACGCCGCCGGCGCCATACTCTACGCCGCCGAGGCGGCGACCCGCATGGCGCTCGACGCGGTGCAGATCCTCGGCGGCAACGGCTACATCAACGACTATCCGACCGGCCGCCTGTTGCGCGACGCCAAACTCTACGAGATCGGCGCCGGCACCAGCGAAATCCGCCGCATGCTGATCGGCCGCGAGATTTTCGAGGAAACCGCGTAGCGGTTGACACGCGAACTCCCCAGCCTCAGCTTATCGATATGGCTGAGAACGTGACGCTTGAGTTTCTCGGCGCCCAGATGGAGCCCATGCTTGCTCGGATGGACGCATTTCAGGACGACATGCGTGTCCTGACGACGATCGTCCTACGCCACGAAAACACGCTGAACGGGATGCGGGAAGAGATGCGGGACATGCTCCGTCAGATCACCGCAATGGTCGCTCAACACCAGCGCTTCAGCGACCGCCTGCGCCGGCTGGAGGAGCAAAGCGCCGACTAGCGGGCCTTTGTCCGGATGTCGTGAGGCATCGGCGAACAGATGAGACACATCGCGCCGCCACAATGCTGTGCGACAACTGCACCTATCGAATTATCGCCCCACTTCCCTTGTCATGCCGGGTTTCACCCGGGCATCTGCGCGACGCTGCGCCGCTGGACGCGCGCGGCTTCCTGGATGACCGTCCGCATCCGGCCATGACGACCCGTTGGGCTGGGCAATGAAACCTAAGGCTAAATTCGCCTGCAGATTCGCTGCAGATGCAGGAAGCCGATTTTTGCTGGAACCGTCGGGTGTGCGCGCTTTGCCGGTGAGGTGACCTAGATGAAGCTCACGGAGGAGCAGCGCCTGCTGCGCGACACGGCGCGCGAATTTGCCCGCAACGAGCTCGCGCCCAATGCCGCTGAGTGGGACCGCGAGGCGCGCTTCCCCAAGGAGGCGCTGGCGGCACTGGGGAAGCTCGGGTTCATGGGCATGCTGGTGCCGCCCGAGCATTGCGGTGCCGGTGCCGATCATGTCGGCTATGCCCTCGTCATGGAGGAGATCGCCGCCGGCGACGGCGCCACCTCGACGATCCTCTCGGTCAATTCGCTGTGCTGCGGCGCCGTCCTGCAATACGGCAGCGCCGAACAGAAACAGCGCTTCCTCAAGCCGATGGCCGAGGGCGAGATGCTCGCCGCCTTCTGCCTGACCGAGCCGCAGGCCGGTTCCGACGCCGCCGCGATCAAGACCCGCGCCGTTCGTCACGGCAATCGCTGGGTGCTGAATGGCAGCAAGCAGTTCATCACCTCGGGCTCGACCGCCCAGGTCGCGATCGTCTTCGCGGTGACCGACCCCGAGGCGGGGCGCCGCGGCATCAGCGCCTTTATCGTGCCGACCGAGACGCGCGGCTACAGCGTGGCGCGGCTCGAAAAGAAGCTCGGGCAGCGCGCCTCGGACACCGCCCAGCTGGTGTTCGAGGATGCCGAGCTGACGCCCGACCTGCTGCTCGGGCAGGAGGGCGAGGGCTACCGGATCGCGCTGTCGAACCTCGAAGGCGGCCGCATCGGCATTGCCGCGCAGGCGGTCGGCATGGCGCGCGCCGCCTACGAGGCCGCGCTCGCTTACGCCAAGGAGCGCGAGTCGTTCGGGCAGAAGTTGATCGAGCATCAGGCCGTCGCCTTCCGCCTCGCCGACATGGCGACGCAGCTCGCCGCAGCGCACGGCCTGGTGATCGAGGCCGCCGCCAGGCGCGACGCCGGCGAGCCGGCCCTGCAGGCGGCGGCGATGGCCAAACTGTTCGCCTCCGAGATGGCGGAAAAAGTGGCCTCCGACGCCATTCAGATCCATGGCGGCTACGGCTATGTCGAGGGCTTTCCGGTCGAGCGCATCTGGCGCGACGTGCGCGTCTGCCAGATCTACGAGGGCGCCAGCGACATCCAGCGCCTGCTGATCGCCCGCGAGATCGCCAGAGGCTAAACCGGCAACGTCTGTCGTCATTCCCCCGCAAGCGGGAATCCAGGGCAGTCGCACTACCGCTGGCCCCTGGACCCCCGCTTCCGCGGGGTGACGGACGCGGGTGGTTTTCGCTTTCAGGACACGCTTCGTTGAGACCGGGAGGCGGAACCGGTGGCCGGCAATGTCCGTAAATCGGGTATTGGCTGCGGCCTGCCGCACCGATTCAACCGGGGACGCCGATGGCCAGCGAAACGCTTCACGAAGACGCCGACAAACTGGGGCCGCACGTCGTCGACCGGCACCGCGCCATCGTCTCGCTGATGGAGGAGCTGGAGGCGGTCGACTGGTACGACCAGCGCGCCGCCGCCACCGCCGACGACGCGCTGCGCGCGATCCTGGTCCACAATCGCGACGAAGAAAAGGAGCACGCCTGCATGGCCCTGGAATGGCTACGCCGGCAGGACCCGGTGCTCGATGCGCATCTGCGCAAATACCTGTTTACCGAGGGGCCAATCGGCGAGCGCGAGGCGATCGAGAAGTCGACGCCGCCGCCGCAGGCCCCGGCCAACGACGAGCTGGCGATCGGCAGCCTGCGGGCAATGCCGGTAGGCGCGGAGGGCTGAACGATGAACCATCTGCTGCGTGAACTGGCGCCGGTGTCGACCGACGGCTGGCTTGAGATCGAGAAAGAAGCAAAGCGCACGCTGAAGACGACGCTGGCGGCGCGCCGCTTGGTCGATTTCAAGGGCCCCCAGGGGTGGGACGCCTCGGCCGTCGGCATTGGCCGCAGCGAGCGGATCGACATTTCCGGCGACAGCGGCGTCACGGCACGGCTGCGGCGGGTGTTGCCGCTCGTCGAACTGCGGATGCCGTTCGAGATCAAGCGCGAGGTGCTCGACGATATCGAGCGCGGCGCCAGGGATCCCGACCTCGACAGCGTCATCGCCGCGGCCCGCGCCATCGCCATGGCTGAGGACCGTGCGATCTTCCATGGCCTGCCGGCTGCCGGCATCCGCGGCATCTGCGAGGCGCAGAGCGAGATGGCGGTGCCGCTCGGCGACGATTACGAAGCCTTCCCGGAGTTTGTCGCGACGGCGCTGAGCCGGCTGCGCGACGAGGGCGTCGACGGGCCCTATGCGATCGCGCTCGGCGAGCAGGTCTACACCGGCGTCACCGACACGACGAACGGCGGCTACCCGGTGCTCGACCACGTGCGCAACCTGGTCGAGGGACCGCTGGTGTGGGCGCCGGGGCTCGATGGCGCCGTCGTGCTATCGATGCGCGGCGAGGATTTCGAGCTGACGGTCGGCGAGGATTTCTCGATCGGCTATCTCGACCACGATGCCGACCGAGTGCGGCTCTACATCGAGGAGAGCTTCACATTCTGGCTGCTGTCGCCGCAGGCCGGCATCCCGATGGTGCACAGCGCCGCCGCAGCCACCGCCCCCGCGCCGCAACCCAGCCGCCGGGCGGCGTAGCCGCCAGCGTTGTTGGACCAGCACCCCGATCCGCCTCTCCCGCACCGGATGGGACAGAGGGCGTCGGGTGCCGCTACGCCCCGAGCAGCGGCGGCAGCTCGGCGAGGCTCTTGATCTCGCGGTCCGGCGCCCCGGGCAGGCGTTCCTTCGGCTGTCCGTAGCGGTTGCACCATGCCGCTTTGAACCCGAAGGCCGAGGCGGCGTAGGCGTCCCAGGCGTTCGACGACAGGAACAGGATGGCACCGGGGGTCAGCCCCAACCGATCGACCGCAAGCTGGTAGACGCGCGGATGCGGCTTGTAGACGCCGACCTCCTCCACCGACAGGACGCGGTCGAGCAGGCCGGCGATTCCCGCGCTCTCGACCGCGGCGCGCAACATCGCCGGCGACCCGTTCGAGAGGATCGCCGTCTGCAGCCCCCGCCCCTTCAACCGCCGCAGCACGTCCGCGACCTCGGGAAACGGGCTGAGGCTCAGATAGAGCTGCATCAGCCGCTCGTGCAGGGCCGGATCGCCCATGCCGAGCCGCTCGAGGGCGAAATCGAGCGCCTCGCCGGTGACCTGCCAGAAATCGGCGTGGCGCCCCTGCACCGCTCGCAGCCAGGTGTATTGCAGCTGCTTGTCGCGCCACAGCGCGGTCAGCTGATCGCCCTTCTCGCCAAGGCTGTCGGTGCAGGCGGCGGCCGCCGAGGCGTAGTCGAATAGCGTGCCGTAGGCGTCGAAGACGACGCCGCCGATCGCGGCGAATGGTGTGTCGCTCATCGCTTATAGCCTTCCGAGGCCCGCGGGCGCGGTCCCGCGATCACACGTGACGGCGGCGGCGCCTGCCAGGCCGGGCGCTGCGCGACAAACGGCAGCGCGACAAGGCGCGGCAGGGTCAGCTCCCCCGGCTCGCGGTAGGCGGGGACGCCGATCACGATCGCCGGCTGCGGCACGTCGCGGCGCAGCGTCCCGTGCAGCCGGTCCCACAGGACGAGGCCGCTCGACCAGTTGGAGTCGGTCTCGGCATGCACCGTCGAGTGATGGATACCATGCAGCCGCGGCGTCATGACGAGCCGGCCAAGCCTGTCCTCGACGCACCGCGGCAGGCGCAAATTCGCGTGATGGAAGATGATTTCGAGCAAGGTCAGGCGCTGCCACAGGTCGAGCACCGGCGGCCGTACCCCGATCAGCGCCACCTGTGCCGCGCGCCACGGCGCCGACAGCACCATCTCGGCGAAATGGAAACGCAGCGCCGTCGAGGCGGTGAGATCGAGATCGACATGGTGCACCACATGGCAGCGCCATAAGAGCGGCACCCGGTGCAGCAGCACATGCCACACATAGAGCGTGTAATCGAGCAGGGCGAGCGCGAGCGCCGCCTCCAGCGCCGGCGGCAGCTTGAGACGTGGCAGGAGGCCCCACCGTCGGCGCGCAACCAGCGCCGCGAGCGGCGCGGTCAGCGGCGTCTCGGCGAGGCGGATCGCGGCGGCGGCGGTCAGCGCCAGCGCCAGGTTGCGCCCCTCCCGCCGCCACCCGGGCTCGACCCGCCGGCGCAACGGCCGCCGCCGCTCGCCGATGAGGACGATGCCGAACCACGCCGCCGTCGCGAGCGCCAGCGCGGCGCCGGCGACGGCGCCGCGGCGGCGTTGCCGGCTCATGCGCTCCTCCACCCGCTCAACGGGGACGGCATCTGCACCTCCGTCTGGACCTGCACCGGTCGAACCGCCAACGGCGCAGGCGACCGAACCGCGCCGACCGCGCGTCTCGCGCCGGTTCCGTTGCTGCCCTGAACGGGATGGTTGAATCGCAATGCCGTTTCACGCGTCGCCGATTCCGGGTAGTAGCTGGCCGGAAAATCACGGTGCGGAGGGGGAATGGCCTTCAGAACATTCGGCAGGGCGCGGCGCCGCGGCGGCGTCCCCCTGCTGGCGGCGCCGCTTCTGGTGCTGAGCATCGAGCCGGCGCGCGCCGCCGCGCAACCCGTTCTCGACAGCGGCAATACGGCCTGGGTGCTCGCCGCCTCGGCCCTCGTCCTGTTGATGACATTGCCGGGTCTGGCGCTGTTCTATGGCGGTCTGGTGCGGGCGCGAAACTCGCTGTCGGTGCTGATGCACTGCTTTGTCATCACCTGCATCGTCTCGCTCATCTGGATGGCGTTCGGCTACAGCCTGGCCTTCGAAGCCGGTAACCCGGTGATCGGCTCGTTCGACGCCGTCTTTCTCGGCGGCGGACGCGCCGCGGTGCAGGCGAACGGCCTGCCGAAGCTGGCCTTCGCGATGTTCCAGTCGACCTTCGCGATCATCACCCCGGCGCTGATCATCGGCGCCTTTACCGAACGGGTGCGGTTCAGCTTTGTCGTGCTGTTCTCGGCCGCATGGCTGGTCCTCGTCTACGTGCCGGTGGCGCATTGGGTGTGGGGCGGCGGCTGGCTGGCGGCTGCCGGCACGATCGACTTTGCCGGCGGCATCGTGGTGCACACGACGGCCGGCATCTCCGCCCTCATCGCCGCCTTGCTGATCGGCCCGCGCGATGGCTTCCCGCAGCGGCTCGACCCGCCGCACAGCCCCGGCATGACGATGGCGGGGGCGGGGATGCTGTGGGTCGGCTGGTTCGGCTTCAACGGCGGCAGCGCGCTTGCCGCCGACGGGGCGGCGGCTGCGGCGATTGTCGCGACCCATACCGCCGCGGCGGCGGCCGGCCTCGCCTGGATCGGGGTCGAATGGCTGCGGGTCGGGAAACCGACCTGCATCGGCATCGTCACCGGTTGCGTCGCCGGGCTGGCGGCGATCACCCCGGCCTCGGGCTATGTCAGCCCGGCAGCGGCAGCCTTGATCGGCATGATCGCGGGCATCGTGTGCTTCTTCGCTACCTACACGATCAAGAGCCGGCTGCGGATCGACGATTCGCTCGATGTGTTCGCCGTCCATGGTGTCGGCGGCATGCTCGGCTCGCTCTTGGTGGCGCTGTTGGCGTTGCCACAGCTGGGCGGCGCCGGCTTCGGGCACCCGCTCGGGTTCGCCGGCCAGCTGGGGGCGCAGGCGCTCGGCATCGTCGCGGCCGGTGCGTGGTCGGCGGCGTTGACGGTCGCCATCGTCAAGGCGATCGACGCGACGACCGGGGTGCGCATCAGCCGCGAGGAGGAGCGCGAGGGGATCGATCTCACGACCCACGGCGAGCGTGCCTACGATCTCGTCGCCTCCGGCTGAGGTGTATCGTTTCAGGTGCAGTGACCTCGGCTTCCGTCAAGCCCAGGTCATTGCCCGGCCGGCACACAGGAGCGCGCCGCGGCCGCCCCGTTAGGAGTGCAAGGCCGTGATAGAGGTGTTTCAGAACGGGGTCTCGGAGCAGCAGTGCTCCGCCGCCTAGAGCCGGGGCGAATTCTCGCGGCGATTCAAATCGACCGACACTTGCGCTACTCTGTGCCGTTGCGGACGGACGATGCGAAGGAACGCAAGGATGGCCTATCAGACGATCGAGGCGAAGCCAGTCAGCGGCGCGCTCGGCGCGATCATCGAGGGGATCGACCTCACGCGCGAGCTCGACAACGCGCAGGCCTCCGACATCCACCAGGCGCTGCTCGACCATTGCGTCATCTTCTTCCGCGACCAGCGCCTGACGCCGGAGCGCCATCTCGCGCTCGGCCGCCGCTTCGGCACCCTCAACGTGCACGAATTCGTCGAGGCGATGCCGGACCACCCGGAGATCCTCGTCGTCGCCAAATACGAGGGAGACACCAAGAATTTCGGCGGCGGCTGGCATTCCGACGTCACCTATCTCGACGAGCCGGCCCTCGGGTCGATCCTGTACGCGCTGGACGTGCCCGCCTATGGCGGCGACACGATGTTCGCCAACCAGTACATGGCCTACGAGACCCTGTCGCCGGGAATGCGCCGGATGCTCGACGGGCTGGTTGCGATCCACAGCGCGCGCAACGTCTACGGCGTCGACAGCGACAACGAATACGCCAGGCGCCAGGGCCTGTCGGCGATGAAGATCATGCGCAGCGAGGCGGCGCACCGCGAGACCGAGCATCCGGTGGTGCGCACGCACCCCGAGACCGGCAGGAAATGCCTCTACGTCAACCGCAACTTCACGGTGCGCTTCAAGGACATGACCGTCGAGGAAAGCCGGCCGTTGCTGAATTTCCTGTGGGAGCACGCGGTCAGGCCCGAATTCACCTGCCGCTTCCGCTGGGAGACGGGCTCGATCGCCTTCTGGGACAACCGCTGCGTGCAGCACTACGCGCTCAACGACTACAACGGCCAGCGTCGGGTGATGCACCGCGTCACGATCAACGGCGACCGGCCTTTCTGACCGCAGCTTCGAGTGGGAACCGTCATCCCCGCGCAAGCGGGGATGACGCGTCAATGGATGGAGAGATGCCGCTGCCGCCGCCGGTCCTGGACCATGTCGTCATCGATGTCCGCGACCGGATGGACGAGGCGGCGCGCACCTTCACCGCGCTGGGATTTCACCTGACGCCGCGCGGCCATCACACGCTCGGCTCGATCAACCATCTGGCGATGTTCGCCACTGACTATCTGGAGCTGCTCGGCGTCGCCGACGGCGCCAGTCGGCCGGAACTGGCGCCGTTCCCGGTCGGCCTCAACGGGCTGGTGTTCAAGACCGAGGACGCCGATGCCGTCTACGCCCACGCCCGCGGTGCGGCACTGCCCATCCTGCCGGTGCAGTCGTTCTCGCGGCCGGTCGAACTCGACGGAAGGCGTCATGAGGCAGGGTTCCGCACGACACGACTCGACCCGTCCCGGACTGGCCCCGGGCGCGTCTATTTCTGCCAGCATTTGACGCCCGATCTGGTGTGGCGGCCGGAGTGGCGGGCGCACCCAAATGGCGTGCGGGCGATTGCCCGGGTCGTCGTCGCGGCCGCTGATCCGTGTCGCAGCGCGGCGCTGTTCGCGACGCTGTTCGGCGCCGAGGCGGTCGCCGAGCGCGGCCGCAGCTGCGTCGTGCAAGCGGGCAGCGCCCAAGTCGAGCTGCTGCCGCCGGCCGCGGTCGCCACCGAATTCGTCGACGCCGCGGCGCAGCCGGACGGCCGCGGCGACTACCTCGCGGGGCTGGAGTTGAAAGTGGCGTCGCTCGCGGCAACGAGCGAGGCGCTGCGCGCTGTCCCGGGGCTGCGCGTCGACCGCGAGCGGGTTGTCGTACCGGCCCATGCGGCCTTCAACACGACGCTGGCCTTCACCGCCTAGACTCCTCCCGGCGGCGCCGGGCTTTGCACAAGAATTCGTCATTCCGGGCGTCGCGTAGCGGCGAACCCGGAATCCGTATTCCAGAGGCGTGTGTGTTCCTGGGTTCCGGGTTCGCAGCCTGCGGCTGCGCCCCGGAATGACACCCATGTACAACCCCCCGGCGCGGGAGAGGAGCCGCAAGCGGGGTTACAGCACGCCGAGCACGTTTTCGGGCGGGCGGCCAAGCGCGGCCTTGTCGCCGGAGACGACGATCGGCCGCTCGACGATGATCGGGTTTTCGACCATCGCCGCGATCAGCGCCTCTTCCGACATTGTCGCCGGATCGAGGCCGAGCGCGGCGGCTTCCTTCTTGCGCACCACCGCCTTGGCCGGCAGGTGCATCTGCGCCAGGAGCCGCTTCAGCTGCGCCGCCGTGTACGGCGTCTTCAGATATTCGACGATCTCCGGCTCGACCCCCTTGTCGCGCAGCAGCGCCAAGGCCTTGCGCGAGGTGTTGCAGCGCGGATTGTGGTAGATGCGGATCGTCATCGCCGTTTCCTCTTCGAAGGAGTGCGTGCAACGGGTAAGCTGTGCTGCAGCGCAGCGCAAGATTTGCAAGACCCGGCTCCGACACACTGCAGCATGACTACTCCCCGCGACGAGGTCGCAACAAGGCGCACCGATTCGTTGTTTCGGGCCGTCGTCGAGGCGGCGCATGACGCGATCGTGGCGATCGACGCCAATGGCGCGATGCGCTCGGTCAACCGCGCCACCGAGCGCATTTTCGGCTATCGCAGCGATGAACTGATCGGCCGCAACGTCCGCATGCTGATGCCGGAGCCGTACGCCGGCGAGCATGACGGCTACCTCGCCAACTATCTGCGCACCGGCCAGCGCAAGATCATCGGCATCGGCCGCGACGTGTTCGGCCGCCGCAAGGACGGCTCGGTCTTTCCGATGTACCTCGCGGTCGGCGAGGCCGAGGTCGAGGGCGAGCGTCTCTTCGTCGGCATTATCCGCGACATCAGCGACCGGCATGCCGCAGAGAGCGCGCTGCGCGAGCGCGAATCGCGGCTGCGCTCGATCCTCGACACGGTCCCCGACGCGATCGTCGTCATCGACGCGCAGGGCGCGGTCGAATCGTTCAGCCCCGCCGCGGAGCGGCTGTTCGGCTATGCCAGCGCCGAGGTGCAGGGGCGCAACGTCAGCATGCTGATGCCGTCGCCCTATCGCGAAGCCCACGATGCCTATCTAGCGCGCTATCTCACCACCGGGGAGCGCCACATCATCGGCATCGGGCGCGTTGTCGTCGGGCTGCGCAAGAACGGGGAAACCTTCCCG
>JBLMXS010000285.1:0-18551 GCA_050257895.1 Thiohalocapsa sp. | reverse complement strand
TGCGCGAGATCATCGCCGAGGAGAGAGCCGAAGGACGCGGGCCACAGATCAGGCCGCCGAAATAGCACACACCCCTGCGGTGCTCACCGCATGCTTACGGTGTTGGTGTCGTCTTCGTTGGTCTTCATCGCCTGCAGGATCGCCTTGTCGCCCATCAGGCTCCCGAGCACGACCTTGCCTTTGGTCAGCAGGCTCTTCATGTCGCCGTCCTGCGGCGGCGTCTTGCCCATCCGGGTCAGGAAAGCGCCGAGTTCATCGATATGCCGCAGGTGATCCTGCCGGAACCCGGTCAGCGCCGAACGGAACGCTGCGCTATCGAGGCGGTCGATCGCCGCCTGATAGGCATCCGCCGCGTCGTAATCGAGTTGGATCAGATCGCTGAGAAGCGCGTCAATCGTGCTTTCCGTGCCAATTGTCGTCGCCATTCATCCCTCCACTGGTCAACTCCGTCACCTTCGTAACGGCGCCGCCGCGGCTTTCGCGCCGCGGATGCAGCAGCGATTGAACGGCACAAGGCGCAGGCTGACGCCGGCGTTGATCGGCTTTAACTACGCGGCAAGGCCGCGATACCGGTGCGGCACGCGGCGGATGTCCTGGACGAGGTCGGGGGGCACCTCGCCGACGCCGTCGCCGCGCAGCGTCAGCGAGTCGACGAGGCCGCCGAAGCGGGCCTCGATCGCGGCGACGATCTGGTCGTGGCGGCCGACTGCGGCAAACAGGTGGGCGACGTCGTCCGGCACCTCCTTCGCCATCTCGTCCCATTTGCCGTGGCGCACCAGCGCATTGAGCTTGAGTCCGAGGTCTTCGAGACCGTGCGCCGCGAAGACGGGGTAATAGGCCGGCGTCGAGCCGTAGAACGCGACCCGCTTGCGCACCCACTCGAAGCGCTCGGCGACGGCCGCATCGTCCGGGCCGGTGGCGAGAAAGCCGCCGCCGGAGATCTCGTAGTTCTCGCGCTGGCGGCCGGCCTTGGCGAGACCGGCGTCGATGCGCGGCATGATCGCGTCGGTCAGGTATCTGCGGGTGCAGAACCCGTGCAGCTTGACGCCGTCGCATTCCTCGGCGGCGACGCCCAGCATCGCCGGCCCGACCGCGGCGATATGGATGGCCGGCGGCGGCGCATCGATCTTCGGCGGGGTGAAATTCGGCGTCATTAACGTGAAGCGGTAGTGCTGCCCCTCGTAGGCCGGTTTCTCACGGCTCTGCCAGCAGCGCCAGATCGCCCGCAACACCTGGACATATTCGCGCATGCGCGGCGCCGGTGGGCTCCACGGCACCGAGAAGCGGCGTTCGTTATGCGCCCTGACCTGCGAGCCGAGGCCGACGACGAAGCGCCCGCCGGTCGAGCCGGCCATGTCCCAGCCGACCTCGGCAACCGCCATCGGGGTGCGGGCAAAGGCGATCGCGACGCCGGTGTGCAATTCGATGCGCTGGGTGGCGGCGCCGGCGACGGCAAGCGCGAGGAACGGCTCGTGCTGGTTCTCCATCGCGATGATGCCGTCATAGGGCACCGCCTCGGCGGCCCGCGCCGCCTCCGGCACCAGGCGCAGATTGTGCTGCGGCACCGTCGTGAACACGCGCATCGCGGTCTCCTCCTTGCCCATTCGCGCCGGCGCAAATCGGGGCACGAATTGACCGGCGGGAGCAAGCCTCCTTTCGCCTATATAATGATGCGATGTTGCGAAGTTCGCCGATGTGGCCGGGGGTGCCGCTGGCGCTGCTGTCGGCGGCGCTGTTCGGCATCAGCACGCCGCTGGCCAAGCTGCTGCTCGGCGGCGGGCTGAGCCCGTGGCTGCTTGCCGGCCTGCTCTATCTCGGCTCGGGTGCGGGCCTCTTGGCGGTGCGGCTGGTCGGCCGATGGCATGGAGGGATGGCGGCCGAGGCGCCGTTGCGGCGAAGCGACCTGCCGTGCCTCGCGCTGGTGGTGCTGAGCGGCGGCGTCGCGGGGCCGCTCTTGCGGATGATCGGCCTCGCGACGACGCCGGCGGCCGCCGCGAGCCTGCTGCTCAATCTCGAGGGCCTGGCGACGATGGCGATCGCCTGGCTGATGTTCCGCGAGAATGTCGACCGCCGCCTGTTGCTCGGCGCCGCCGCAATCCTTGCCGGCGCCGCCGTCTTGTCGTGGCCCGGTGCCGGCGGCGCTATCGGCGGCGGGCTCGGCTGGGGTGCGGTGGCGATCGCCGCCGCCTGCGCCGCCTGGGGCCTCGACAACAACCTGACACGGCAGCTGAGCACGGCCGACCCGGTCGAGATCGCCCTCGTCAAGGGGCTCGCTGCCGGCGCCGTCAACCTGGTGCTGGCGCTGGCCCTGGGCGCCCGGCTGCCGGCGCCGGCGACGATCGCCGCCGCCGGTGTGATCGGCTTTATCGGCTATGGCGTCAGCCTCGTGCTGTTCGTCATCGGATTGCGCCATCTCGGCGCCGCCCGCACCGGCGCCTATTTCTCGACGGCGCCGTTCATCGGCGCGGTGCTGTCGCTGGTGCTGCTCGGCGAGCGGCTGAGCCTCGGCCTCGTCGTCGCCGGCATCCTGATGGCGATTGGCCTCTATCTGCATCTCGCCGAGCGGCACCAGCATGAGCACGCCCACGAGGCGCTCGACCACGAGCACCGCCACGTCCACGACATGCACCATCGCCACGCGCACGCCCCCGGCGATCCGTCCGACGAGCCGCACACCCACCGCCACCGCCACGCCGGCTTGGTGCACACGCATCCGCATTACCCCGACCTGCATCACCGCCATCGGCATCACGGCGCGAGCGCCGAGGGGGATGCGCCAGCCCATTGACCAGCCCACTGAAAGGAAGAGCCATGCCGAGAAACGTCGCGGTCGGGATCGGGCTGATGGAGTTCCCGTTCTCCGACGCCGCCGCCTACTGGCGCTGGGTCGATCTGTGCGAGGCGGGCGGCGTCGATTCGATCTGGCAGACCGACCGGCTGCTGAGCCCGCTGCCGTTCCTCGAATGCATGAGCGTCATGGCCGCGCTCGCCGGGCGGACGCGGCGCGTCAAGTTTGGCGTCAACGTGCTGTCATTGGCGATGCGCGACGCGGTGCTGGTGGCGCGGCAGTGCGCGACGATTGACTTCCTGTCGAACGGGCGGCTGTTGCCGGCCTTCGGCATCGGCAGCCCGCTGGGGCCGGAATGGACGATGCTCAACCTGGACCCCAAGACGCGCGGCCGCAAGACCGACGAGGGGCTCGAGGTGATCCGCCGGCTGTGGAGCGAGGACAAGGTCGATTTCGATGGCGTGCATTACCAGCTGTCGGGCGCCGCGCTGTCGCCGAAGCCGGTGCAGAAGGATCTGCCGATGTGGATCGGCGGCTCGTCGGAGGCGGCGATCCGGCGCACCGCGCGCCTCGGCACCGGCTGGCAGGCCGGGCCCGAGACGCCGCAACAGGCCGCCCAAGTCGTGGCGGCGATCAAACAGGCCGCCGCCGAGTTCGGCCGCACGATCGACGACGACCATTACGGCGCTGGCATCCCCTACCGCTTCGGCGCATCCGACGATCCCGCGCTGCTGCCGTTGTTCGCGGCGTACCGGAAGCGCACCGGGCGCGATCCCAAGGATTATTTCGCGATCGGCGACGCCGAGGCGATCGTCGGCAGGATTGCCGATTATGTCGCGGCCGGCGTCTCCAAATTCATCCTGCGACCGCAGGCCAAAGGCGACGAAGAGATCACGGCGCAGACGGGCCGCCTCATCGAGGAGGTCCTGCCCCGCGTCGCCGCGCGCTGGCCGAAGCCGGCGCGCCGACCGGCGCACGCCGCGGAGTGACGTGGCGGCGGCGCTCCGCCAGTCTACCTGTGTCATACCGGCCTGCGCCGGGATGCGGCGAAAGGGACCGGTTTGAGCGTGCGGGAACCGGCGTTTTACCCTATCCTCGCGGGCGTCAAAATAATGCGAACAGGGTGGGCGCCACGGCATCCGCTTATGGAGCGCGTGCGATGCCCCCCTGAAGAATGGGAGGAAGCGCGATGGTCGAGCGGGCGCCATTCTTGCGGACGCGCTATGGCGGCTATTTCCACCGTGGCGTGCCGCCCGAAGACAGCGAATTGACGCATGTCGGGCCGGATACGCCGTGCGGCGAATACATGCGGCGCTTCTGGCAGCCGGTCTGCTTCTCGCACGAGCTGCAGGACCTGCCGCACCGGGTCAAGATCCTCGGCGAGGAACTCGTCGTCTTTCGCGACGGCAGCGGCGAGGTCGGCCTGCTCGAACTGCACTGCCCGCACCGCGGCACCTCGCTCGAATTCGGGCTGGTCGGCGAGACCGGCATCCGCTGCTGCTATCACGGCTGGCTGTTCGGCTGTGACGGCACGATCCTTGAGACGCCCGGCGAGCCGGCCGACAGCACGCTGAAGGACCGGCTGTTTCACGGCGCCTATCCGGTGCGCGAGGCCTATGGCCTCGTCTTCGCCTATCTCGGCCCGCCCGACAAACAGCCGCCCTTTCCGCGCTATGACAGCCTCGAGCGGCCGGGCTTCCGGGTGATCCCCGGGCAGAAATATTTCTACCCGTGCAACTGGCTGCAGATCCAGGAGAACACCGTCGACCCGACGCACACCGCCTTCCTCCACACGATCGTCAGCGGCGCCGTCTTTACCGAGGAGTTCGGAGTATTGCCCGAGCTCGATTACCTCGAGACGCCGATCGGCATGATCTACGTCGCGACAAGGCGGGTCGGCGACAACGTCTGGGCGCGGATGGTCGAGGCGGTGTTGCCGAACCTGCAGCAGGTGGCGCCGATCTGGGAAAACGGCCGCGAGGAGCGGCAATTCAGCGGCCCGATGATGAGCCGCTGGCTGGTCCCGATCGACGACACGCACACGATGTTCATCGAGTTGCGCCATGTCAGCGAGACCCCCGGCGAGACGCCCCATTGGTGGGCCGACCGCGACATCATGCTGGCCGGGCAGATGAACGCCGGCTCCTATGAGGAGGGCCAGCGCCACCCCGGCGACTACGAGGCGCAGGTGTCGCAGCGTCCGATCGCGGTGCACGGCCTCGAACACCTGGCCGAGACCGACCGCGGCGTTAGCATGTACCGCAACCAGGTGCGGCGCGGCATCCGCGCCGTCAGGGAAGGCCGCGACCCCGAGGGCATCTGCCGCGACGACGGCGCCGTCACCGCGACCTATTGCAACAACACGGTGGTCCGCCTGCCGGCGCCGGACGGCAAGGCCGGGGACAAGGAGATGATGCGCGAAGCCGGCATGCGGCTGGCGAAGGATTACCTTGCCCAGCCGCCGCTGCTGAACGGCGCGCGCTAAAGGACCGCAGGCCTCTGGCCCGCATGCGGGCGTGACGCCCGCGGTCCAATCACGCGTCGTTCACCGAACGAGGGGGCTGAACGGCGGTGGCGTCAACCTGGCTGCTGCAGGCGCTCGAGCAGCGCTTGCGCGGCGGCGGGCGCGCGCACTTTGGCGCCGTTGATGAAATAGAGGAAGCAGTCGCGTCCCTCCGCCGCCCAGCCGCGCGCGCGCTCGCCCCAATCAGCGAGCGCCGCCGGTGGGTAGCCGGTCTCCTCCTCTTGTGACGAGCGGCGCAGGCGCAGATAGGCGAAATCAGCGGTCAGCTCCTCGAAGGCCGGGGCCTTTGCGTCGTCGACCCAGGCAACCGCGATCTGGCGGGCCCGCAGCAGCTCGAAGAATTCCGGGCAACGGAAACTCGGGTGGCGGATTTCGACCACGTGGCGGAGCGCCTGGCCCTCCAGCTGGCGCGGCAGCAAGGCGAGAAAACCGCCGAAATCCACCGGCTGAAACTGCGTCGTCGGGGCGAACTGCCACAGGATCGGACCGAGCTTCGGCCCCAGTTCGAGGAAGCCGCTGTGGAAAAACCGCTCCATGTAGGGTTCGGCCGAGGCCAGTTCGCTGCGATGCGTCAGAAAGCGCGGCCCTTTCAGCGAGAAGACGAAGTCGTCCGGCGTCTCGTCGCGCCATTTCCTGAAGCTGGCCGGCGTCTGGGTGCGGTAGAAGGTGCCGTTGATCTCGATCGCCGTGACATGCCGGCTGGCATAGGCAAGTTCCTCTGCCTGGCGCAGTCCCTTCGGATAGAACGTGCCGCGCCACGGCGGAAACACCCAGCCGCCGATGCCAACCCTGATGGCGCCGCTGTTTTTCATGACTCAAACCAGCTCGACCCGGGCCCGATGCCCAGTAGCCGCCGCCAGACGCCGATCCCGCGTCAGCAGCGGCGCAGCGAGCGACTCCGCGAGCGCAACATAGACGGCATCGTAGGCGGTAAGATTGTCCCGCAATTGCCAAACGCGCGGCAGCAACATGTCGTGTGCATGGCGCTGCAGATCGAGATCGGCAAGATCGGCGAGCGGCGCGACCGATCTCGCTGCTGATGTCACCGCGAGCGGCAAACCGCCGGATGACCTGCGCGACCTCAATGTCAAGCAGATACGGGGCATGCAGCGCCTCCGCGGTGTCGAAGAGGCGCTCTTCGATCCGATCCGCCGCCGGCATCTGTAGCAGCACCTCGACGAGCGCCGACGCATCGACCACGATCACCGAGCGTCACGCTCCGCCCGCACCGCCTCTTCAGCACTCTCCGACGGATTACTGCGCGGCCGGTTGTGCAGCCGCGCGCGCATTTCCTCCAGTGTCGGCCGTTCGGCCACCTGTTGGATCTCGCGTAACAGATAATCCGAAAGTGACATCCCGGCGCGGGCTGCTCGTGACTTGAGTTCGCGGTGCAGCGCATCCGGCACGTTGCGGATCTGGATCATTGTGCTCATGCCGATCGGACAATCGCATGTGTTCCACATGCAGGTCAACGCGGCAGGCAATTGCACGATCTCGCCGTCGGCGCCTATGCTGCCTGCGGCTATGCCGCAGGGTTACCGGGGCAATCGCATTGCCCAAACGAGGAGGGAAAGAGCATGCCAGTCAAAGCCGGAGTCGTCCGCGTCGGACAGCGCGCCACCAGGCGGGGCGCCGCCGAAACCTTCACCGGGGTCGTCTTCCAGGACCCGGTGCTGACCGCCGAGGCGCCGTCGCGGATGGGCGGCTCGGTCGTCACGTTCACGCCGGGTGCGCGCACCGCCTGGCACGCGCACCCGGTCGGCCAGACGCTCTATTGCCTGTCGGGCGTCGGGCGCATCTGCTTCGAGGGCGAGAAGCCGCAGGTGCTGCATCCCGGAGACGTCGTCAACATTCCGCCTGACACGCAGCATTGGCACGGCGCTGCGCCCGACCGGTTGTTCGCGCACCTGGCGCTGTCGGAGGCCGGCGAGCAGGGGCAGGGCACCTCATGGGGCCGCCACGTCGGCGATGACGAGTACAACCAGCCGGCCAGCGGCGGCTGAAGCCAGCTGAGCCGCGGCGGCGCCGGCGTTCGGCCCGCAGCGCGATGACAACGCTGCTGCTCGTCCGCCACGGGCATGTCGAAGGCATTCGCCCCGAGCGCTTTCGCGGCCACGCCGAGCTGCCTTTGACGGCGGAGGGGCAGCGGCAGGCGGCGGCGACGGCGTCGCGCATCGCCGCCGGCTGGCGGCCCGCTGCCCTCTATACGAGCCCGATGGGGCGCTGCGTCGCGACCGCGGCGGCGGCGGCGCGTCGTCGGGCCTGTCGCCGGTCATCGCCGACGGCCTCAACGACATCGACTACGGAAGCTGGCAGGGGCTGACGCCGGACGCCGTGCGCAAGCAGTGGCCGCAGGAGGTCGAGGCTTGGTACCGGCGTCCCGATTGGGCGGCGATACCGGGCGGCGAGACGCTACAGCAGGTGCTGGCACGCGCCACCGCCGTGTTGCGACAGGCGGTGCGCTCCCATGCCGGGGAGACCGTCGTGCTGGTCGGCCATGACAGCGTCAACCGCGTCATGCTGCTGCACGCGCTCGGCCTGCCACTGTCGCGCTACTGGCACATCCGGCAGAGTCCCTGCGCCCTCAACGAGATCGACGCCGACGGTGACGATTTCGTCATCGTCGCGATCAACCAGACCGACCACCTGCGCGGCGTCTGATCGGTACCTGTGACGCGTCGGCGCTGCGACGTGGCCTCAAAGCGCCTTGCAGGAGCCGTCGCACTCGTCCGGGAAGAGCGCGAGCCCGCACGCGCACGGGCCCCGATGCCCGCCGGCGCTTGACCTGGCGTGTTGGCTGGCGCCCGGGCTGGCGCTAGGCGCGGCGGCGGCCGCAGCGGCCTGCCGGCTGCGCCGCTCGCGCTGCAATTCACCCAGGCGATTGCGGATCGCCTCGAAATCGTCGGCTGCCCGCGGCCGTGACATCACACCCTCCGCCTCACACTCCGCCAACCGGAGAACGCGCCGCACCGCGACTCCGGCAGACGGCCAAGGTTGAGACAAAGCAGGATGCCAGGCAAGCGCGCGATACCGCCATCGGAGAACCTGCGCGACAGGACCGGGACGTACGTTCCCGCGCGGATCCGCTATTTTTCCAGCCAGAGCGACGACATGTCCATGTTGATGTAATGGCTCGGGCTGATCTTGAAGCCTTTGACGTAGGACCGGTACGGGATGATGCGATTCCACCACAGGATCTTGGTGGCATGCGCCTCGGTGTCCATCACCAGCTTCTCGAAGGCGTGCATCATCGTCTTCTGCTTTTCCGGGTCCGGCTCGTGCAGCATCTTGTTGTACAGCTCGGCCTCTTTCGGATCCTCGTAATAGCCGTAATTCTCCGAGCTGATCGAAGTCGGCAAATAGGGCTGCACATCGAGCAGCGGGTTCACCGTGCTGTGGCAGATCGGGTAGTGCGCGACGCTGAAATTGCCCGAGCGCAGCGCCGCGAACCACGGCCCGCTCGGCACCACCTTCTGGGTCACGTGCACGCCGATCTTGCTCCACTGGTCGACCAGCCAGATGCCGACATACTTGTAGGGCTGGTCGACATCGCGGTTGAGGAACTCGAAGCTCAGATTGGTCACCCCGGCTTCCTGCAAGAGGCGCTTCGCCTCGGCCCGCGACTTGTTGATGTCGGGCCAGAAGCCGGCGACCTCATGCAGCTGTTCCTTGCTCATCGCCAGCGGCGACTCGGGGAAGACGATGCCGCCGACCGCCTTGACGATGGCGATCTTCGACAGCGCCTCGGCGCCGCCCCAGCGGTCGATCGCGAGCGACAGGGCGCGACGTACCCGCGCGTCGTCGAACGGCTTCTTCTTGTGGTTGAAGAACATGTCGCTGCCGCAGTTCCACACGCTCTGCTGCACCTCGATGTTGCCGTCGAGCGCCTTTTTCAGTTCGTCGACTGCCGAGGGCGGCAGGCCGCGAAACTCCATCGCCGCGCGGTCGCTGCGAATGGCGTCGACGCGGGTCGCCTGCTTCGGCGCAAAGATGCCGACGATCCCGTCGAGGTAAGGCTTGCCCTTGTGGTAGTAGTCCGGGTTGCGGACACCCTTGATCGACTGCCCGGCTTCGTAGCTGACGAACTTGAACGGACCGGAGCCCAGCACGTTTTTTTCGAACCAGTGGGGGTCCTTGTCGAGCTGCGCCTTCGGATAGACGAAGGCGAACGGGTCGGCGAGTGCCGGAATAAAGGCGCCGGTGGCGAATTTGAGATGGAAGACGACGGTGTGCGGGTCCGGCGCCTCGATCTTGTCGACCATCTCGTAAAAGCTCTTGCGGGCGCTGAAGACGCCCTGCGGCGGAAACGCGATCTCGTTCCAGCTCGCCGCGACGTCGGCCGCGGTCAGCGGCGTGCCGTCATGGAACTTGACCCCGTCGCGGATCTTGAAGGTGTAGGTCTTGCCGTCGTCGGTCGGCTTCGGCATGTCGGTGCAGAGATCGCAGACGAAGTCGGTGGTCGAGGAGGGGTTGTCCGGATTGACCCGGATCAGGACGCTGTAATAGGGCGCGACGGCCTGCACCGTCGCATAGGTCTGCTCCTTGTGGCCGTCGAGCGACGGCGGCGCGTCGGCGGGAATCATATAGGTCAGCGTGCCGCCGCGCTTTGGCGTCTCGTCGGCCGATGCCGCAGGCGCCAAAACGGTAGCCGCCGGGAGCGCCAACGCGAGCGCCGCGGCGAGGCGGAGGGCAAATGCCCGAAGCAATGCCATTTTCTTCCCCTGCTTTTCTCTTGGTCACATTTCGGTCATGTACAAGCTTCGTGCGACCTCTTCGCGCGCAATCTTGTCGCTGCGGCAATCTGGAGCCCTTGTCGGGCAGGGGGCCGTGATGCCGTTGAAGAATTGGCGACCCCGGCAGGACTTGAACCTGCGACATCTCGCTTAGAAGGCGAGTGCTCTATCCAGCTGAGCTACGGGGTCAGCCTGCCGCCGGCGGGTTATGGCATCGCCGTCGCCGGCCGGCAATCGCCTCGCACCGGCATCGGCCGCCGCCATCGTCTGGCGGGTTCACCCCCGTACCCGGTCATAGCGGAAATTGTCGGCGTAGCTCTTGGCCTTCGGCGTGCGGGCGTGCGGCTCTATCACGGTGTAGTCGAGACCATGCTTGCCGGCGAACGCCACGGCCTGGTCGAGCGTATCGAAACGCAGCCGCACCTCGTTGAGCGTGTCCTCGGCGCTCGACCAGCCCATCAGCGGGTCGGGGTCGCGCCGGCTGGCCGGCTCGTATTCGAGGACCCATTTGCGCATCTGCGCGCGGCCGGACTGCATCGCGGTCTTGGCCGGGCGATAGATCCGCGCCAGTGCCATCGGGCCTCCTGCGGCTGTCGAAGCGGCTTTGCCGGTGGTCGGGGCGAGAGGATTTGAACCTCCGACATCCTGCTCCCAAAGCAGGCGCGCTACCAGACTGCGCTACGCCCCGGGCGCGGCAACGCGCGCCTTTTAGCGGTTTCCCGGCCGGTGGGCAACTCGCTGACTCTGCCGTGGCCGGACCGCTTCCTGTTCCCGCCATTCGCGCATTAAGCGAACCCGGATCCAGCCGCGTCGGCGCCGTGTTGGATCCGCATGGCAAAACGAAAGACCATCTATGACAACGGGCTGCAAAGCACCGATGTCTGGCGCAACCGCATAGCCGCAGTCGTTCTTCTGATTATTGCGATTGCGTATGCCGCCGCAGGCCCCTGAAATAGCTTATGGGTGAGGCTGCTCAGCGATCAGCCGGCGCGGCTGCAGCGATAGCGGTCGAGATAGCCGGGCTCGCGCTGCAGCAATTCGAAGACGCAGCCCAACAGATCGCGGCGGCGAAACGGCGCCGCGATGAAGTCGTCGCGCTCGCCGACCGGGCAGCCAAGCCACTGCGCCGCCTCGCCGAGAAGCAGCGCCTTCAGCTGGGGCTGAAGCGCCCGCAGCTGGCGCACCGTCCGGACGCCGTCGAGCGCCCCGGGAAGCGCCATCGCCACCAGCGCCAGCGCAAAGTGCCGGCCTGCAGCGAGGCGAACGGCGGAAAAACCTTCGCCCACCGCCGTGACATCAAATCCTTCCTCGCTCAACAGCCCGGCAACACGCCGCCGCCGTTCCTCATCATCGTCGATCACCAGCACGTGCTTGACTTCGGGGGGCATCGGCGCCGCTCAGTGAATTTCGCTTCGGCACCGAAAATCGCCTGCAAATATTGTCGCTTTGGTTAAGACCGCGTGCGCTTCGCCACGGATTTGCTTTAGATTTACTTCTGATTTTACAGAGAATTTTATGGATCTAGCGGCGTAGGATGGGCTGAGCATAGCGAAACCCATCGATCTCGCCGAAGCGCCGATGGGCTTCGCTGCGCTCAACCCATCCTACGTCTACGTCACCGTGACGATGTTGATCAGCGGTTCACCGGCCACGAAGCGGCGCAGGTTCTCGGCGATCTCGTCCCAACGGCGCCGCACCATGCCGCGCGTCCAGCCGGAATTGTGCGGCGTGACGATGACGTTCGGCAGCTCGTGAAAGGGGTGGCGCGAACCGCGGCGGTTGGGTTCGGCGGCGGTCGGGTATTGCCACCACACATCGAGCGCGGCGCCGCCGAGCCGGCCCTCGCGCAAGGCGGCGTAGAGCGCGTCCTCGTCCACCACCTGGCCGCGCGCGATGTTGACCAGGAACGCACCCGGCTTCATCTGCGCGAGCCGGCGGGCGTCGAACAGCCCCTCGGTCTCGGGTCCCAGCGCCGTGCACACCGCCACGGTGTCGCACTGCGCCAGCATCCGGTCGAGTTCGGCGAGCGGGAAGACCCGCTCGACGCCGTCGCCGGCTGGGCGCGGGCTGCGGTTGGCCGCCAGCACCCGCACCCCGAACGGCGTCGCGCGGTGCGCCACCTCCAGCCCGACCCGGCCGAGCCCGACGATCCCTAGCGTGGTGCCGCGGACTTCGCCGTGCGGCTCGCCGCTCTGGACCCAACTCGAGCGCCACGAAGCCAGGCGCTGGAACTCGCCGGCGATCTCGAACAGCCGGTGATGCAGGGCCAGCATTGTCATCACCACATATTCGGCGATCGCCGTCTCGTGGCCGAACGAATTGCAGATCGGGATGCCCTTCGGAAGGACGGAGGTGTCGAACAGCTCGATGCCGGTCGCCACCGACTGCACCAGCCTGAGCCGCGGCAATGCCGGGTAGTCGGCGCGCCAATGATTGCTGACGAGGATGTCGGAATCGCTCGCCGCGTCGGGCGAGCGCAGCAGCTCCTGCGGGTCGGGCAGGACAATGCTGTCGAGCGCCGCCGGCAGTTCCGCCTCGATGCCGCCATAGGTGTCGGCCGCGACATTGCCGAGAAACAGCGCCTTCATGTTGCCTCTCAGGTGATGGTGACGAGGTTGATCGGCGCGTCGCCGCGGACATAGCGATCGAGATTGCCGGCCAGCTCGCCCCAGCGCCGATCGGCGGTGCCCTCGGTAAAGCCGGAGCAATGAGGCGTCATCAGCACATTGGGCAGCTCGTGGAACGGCAAGCGCGAGCCGCGCCGGTCGGGATGCTCGGGCGACCAATGCTGCCACCACACATCGAGCGCGGCGCCGCCGATCATGCCGTCGCGCAGCGCGGTGTAGAGAGCCGCCTCATCCACGATCGCGGCGCGCCCGATATTGATCAGCACCGCGCGCGGCTTCATCAGCGACAGCCGCCTTGCATCCATCAACCCGCGGGTTTCCGGCCCGAGACCGGCCGCGATGAGCAGCGCGTCGCAGGCCGGCAGCATGCGGTCGAGTTTGTCGAGCGGATAGATCTCCGCGGCGTCGCCCGGCTCGGTGACCGGGCTGCGGTTGGCGGCGACGATGGTGCAGCCGAACGCTTTGGCGCGCCGTGCGACCTCGCGGCCGATGCGGCCATAGCCGACAATCCCGAGCGTGCGGCCCAGCACCTCGCCGTGCGGCGAGCCGCCGGCCGGTTGGTGCGCCGCCCACGACCCGGCGCGGAACTCGCTGACCGTGTCGATCAGCCGGTGGGTCAGCGCCAGCCACGTCATCAGCACGTATTCGGCAATTGCCGGCTCGTGCCCGAAGACGTTGCACACCGCGACGCCGCGCGGCAATGACGGCAGATCGATCATGTCGAGGCCGGCGGTCGCCGCCTGCAGCAGCTTGAGGCGCGGCGCCGGCGGGAAATCCGGCCGCCAGATGTGGCCGACGACGATCTCCGCCTCGGCCAGCGCCGGGATCAGCTGCTGCGTGTCGCCGAGATCGGCGAGCGCGGCGGCCTCCAGCCTTTCCGACATCTTCTCCAGGATGCGCGGCATGACACGCGCGGCTAAGCCGCCGAGAAACAGCGTCTTCATGGCCACACCCTATGCTGCTTGAGGAAATCCTCGCGCACCGTGATGCCGAGGCCGGGCCGCTCGGGCACCGCCAGCATTCCGTCCTCGACCGGGAAATCCTCCTCGACCAAGTCGTGCAACAGTGGGTTGGCGCCGAGCGAATACTCGACGATGAAGCCGGCCGGCGAGGCGGCGGCGACGTGCAGACCGGCGGCAAAGGCCGGCGCGCCGGCCCACAGATGCGGCGCCAGCTTAAGGTTGAAGGCGCTGGCGATGGCCGAGATCCGCATTGCCTCGGTGATGCCGCCGCAGATCGCGAGATCGGGCTGCAGGATGTCGGCGGCGCCGAGCGCCGCAAGATCGCGGAAATCGTGGCGGGTGAACTCGCTCTCGCCCGAGGCGATCGGAATGTCGGTGATGGCGCGCACCTGCGCCTGGCCGGGCTTGTCGTCGGCGGTTACCGGCTCCTCGAACCAGGCGAGGTTGCAGTCCTCGACGAGGCGGCAGAAGCGCTTCGCCTCGGCCACCGAGAAGGTGCCGTGGGCGTCGCACATCAGCCCGATCTCCGGCCCCAGCGCCTCGCGCGCCGCCTTGACGCGCGCCGCCGAATGGCGCGGATCGCCGTCGATAATGCCGACCCGCATCTTAACCGCGCCAAACCCGCCCGCCGCGATGTAGCCCAAGAGCTGCTCGCCGATCTTGTCGGCGCCGGCCCAGCCGCCCGAGGCGTAGGCCGGCAATTTCTCGGCGCGGCGGCCGCCGAGCAGCCGCCACACCGGCACGCCGAGCGACTTGCCGAGGATGTCCCACAACGCGCAATCGATGCCGCTGATCGCCGACACCGTGATGCCGCGCCGCCCCAGCACGGGGAAGACGCGGCCCTCGCGCAGCGCGTAGTGGCCGCGCGTGCCGCTGTAGAGCGTCTCCCACAGCCGCGTGATGTCGCGCGGGTCCTCGCCCTTTAGCAGCGGGGCGAACTCCTCGTTGACCAGCGTCGTCAGCGCCTGGTTCTGCGCCATGCCGCCGACCTGCGCCTTGGCTTCGCCCCAGCCGACGAGCCCGCACACGGTCTCGATCCGCACCAGCGTGCCGTCGAACGACAAGGTGCGGCCGAAATCGCTGGTGTGCTGCCGCTCGTGCGGGATCGGGATGTGCACCCAAGAGGCTTCGACCGATTTGATCTGCATCGCCGTTTCCGCTAGCCAGATGAGCCGCGCGGCCGCAGTCTCGCGTGGTTCGGTCGGAATGGCTACCGGGATGTCGCGGGGAGGACGGCGTGAAACGCATCGTCGTGCTGGGCGGGGGCTTTGCCGGGTTGATCGCGGCAGTCGGCGCCGTGCGCCAACTGGGCGAGTCGAAAATTACCAACAGCGACATTGCGGTGACGCTTGTCAATCGTGACCGCTGGCATGCGATCCGGGTGCGCAATTACGAGCCCGATTTGAGTGATGCGCGGGTGCCGCTCGAGGACGTGCTCGGGCCGATCGGCGTCGATCTCGTTGTTGCAGAGGTCGCGGGGATCGATTGCCAGCGACGCGAGGTCGCGTGCCGGCAGAGCGGGGGCGAATTCCGGCTTGGCTACGATCGGCTGGTGGTCGCGCTCGGCAGCGAGCTGGTGCGGCCCCCGGTTCCGGGATTGGCCGAGCATGGCTTCGATATCGACACCTACGATGCCGCCGCGCGGCTGGCGGCGCACCTGGAAAATCTGCCCGGCCGGCCGGCGAGCCCCGGCCGCTACACCGCGCTGGTGGTTGGCGGCGGGCTGACCGGGGTGGAGGCCGCGAGCGAGCTGAGAACCCGCCTGCGAGACCTGGCCGGCGGCATGCCGGTCCGCGTCATCCTCGCCGACCGGGCGCCGCGGATCGGCTCCACCATGGGCGACGGCGCCTGCGCGGTTATCGGTGAGGCTCTCGGCGCACTCGATGTCGAGATGCGGCCCGGCGTGACAATCGTTGCGGTCGACAGAGACGGCGTCCGGCTCTCGACCGGCGAGGAGATCGCCGCCGCGACGGTCGTTTGGTGCGGCGGCATGCGGGCGCACAAGCTGGCGGCGGCGCTGCCCGGACCGCACGACCGGTTCGGCCGGGTCGAGGTCGATCGCTATCTGCGCGTGCCGGCGGCGGACGGCGTTTTCGCCGCCGGTGACGCCGCGGCGGCGCCGGTCGACGGCGCGCATTGGTCGGTGATGTCGTGCCAGCACGCCCGCCCGATGGGCCGCATCGCCGGCCACAACGTCGTCTGCGACCTGGTCGGCGGAGAGATGATCCCGCTCGATCTCGGCGGGTATGTGACCTGCCTCGATCTCGGCGCCTGGGGCGCCCTCTACACCGAGGGCTGGGACCGCCGCATCGCTGTCGCGGGGCCGGCCGCGAAACAGACCAAGATGACGATCAACCGGGTGCGCATCTACCCGCCGCGCTCGCGCGCCCCGGCCGAGATCCTCGCCGCCGCCGCCCCGGTCGTCCAGGCGCCGCCGCGGGCCTAGCGCGGATCCCGGTCGGGAGGCGCGCAACATCAAAGATTGCGTCATCCCGGCGCAGGCCGGGATCCATGGTTCTACCGCTCGTGCGGCTTACCGCTGGATACCGGCCTTCGCCGGTATGACGGAATAGAAGGAGTTGATCCGACGAAGTTGGGACAGGACAGCAGTTCAAAAGAAAAGCGCAGACCGGCGGGTCCGCGCTTCGCTTTGGAGGTCGGCCGAGGCCGCTACTGCGCCGCCATTGCCGGGGCGGCCTCGCCGATGACGAGGCCCAAGGGGCTGGCGGTGACATGCACCCTCGCGCCGTCGGGGATCTTGCCCTCGAGGATCTGCTGCGCCAGCGGGTTCTGCAACTCGCGCTGGATGACCCGCTTCAAGGGCCGCGCGCCGTAGACCGGGTCGTAGCCCTTGTCGGCAAGCCAAGCCTCGGCCGCGCCGTCGATGTCCAGCGTGATCTTGCGGTCGTCGAGCAGCTTCTGCAGCCGCCGCAGCTGGATCTCGACGATGCCCTTCATGTCGTCGCGCGACAGCCGGCGGAACAGCAGGATCTCGTCGAGCCGGTTGAGGAACTCCGGCCGGAACGCCGCCCGCACCGCCGCCATTACGCTGGGCCGCGCCTGCTCGATGTCGGCCCCGTCCGGCAGGTTCGCCAAGGCTTCGCTGCCGAGGTTCGAGGTCAGGACGATCAGCGTGTTGCGGAAGTCGACGGTGCGGCCCTGGCCGTCGGTCAGGCGGCCGTCGTCGAGCACCTGCAAGAGCACGTTGAAGACGTCGGGGTGCGCCTTTTCGATCTCGTCGAACAGGATCACCTGGTAGGGCCGCCGCCGCACCGCCTCGGTCAAGGCGCCGCCCTCGTCATAGCCGACGTAACCCGGCGGCGCACCGATGAGGCGCGACACCGAGTGCTTCTCCATGTACTCCGACATGTCGATGCGCACCATCGCCTGCTCGTCGTCGAACAGGAACTCGGCCAAGGCTTTCGTCAACTCGGTCTTGCCGACGCCGGTGGGCCCCAAAAACAGGAACGAGCCGATCGGCCGGTTCGGGTCCTGCAGGCCGGCGCGGGCGCGGCGGATCGCGTTCGAGACCGCGACGACCGCCTCCTCCTGGCCGATGACGCGGCGGCGCAGGTTCTGCTCCATCTGCAGCAGCTTCTCGCGCTCGCCTTCGAGCATCTTGTCGACCGGGATGCCGGTCCAGCGTGAGACAACGCCCGCGATGTGCGCGTCGGTCACCGCCTCTTCCAGCATGCGCGCCTTCTCGGCGCCCTCGGCCTCGCTCAGCTGCTTTTCCAGCTGCGGGATGACGCCGTAGGTCAATTCGCCCGCGCGGCCCCAGTCGCCGCGACGCTGGGCCTGCTCCAGTTCGGCGCGGGCCTGGTCGAGCTGCTCCTTCAATTTCTGCGCGTCGGCCAGCTTCGACTTCTCGGCCTGCCATTCTGCGGTCAACGTCGCCGATTCCTGCTCGAGGTTCTCAAGCTCCTGTTCGAGCTTCTTCAAACGGTCCTGCGAGGCCGCGTCGTGCTCCTTCTTCAGCGCCTCGCGCTCGATCTTCAACTGGATGATGCGGCGGTCGAGCTCGTCGATCTCCTCCGGCTTCGAATCGACCTCCATCCGCAGGCGCGCCGCAGCTTCGTCCATCAGGTCGATCGCCTTGTCGGGCAGGAAGCGGTCGGTGATGTAGCGGTGCGACAGCGTCGCGGCGGCGACGATCGCGCCGTCGGTGATCCGCACGCCGTGGTGCACCTCGTACTTTTCCTTGATGCCGCGCAGGATCGAGATCGTGTCCTCTACGCTCGGCTCGTTGACGAAGACCGGCTGGAAGCGGCGCGCCAGGGCCGCGTCCTTCTCGATGTGCTTCCGGTATTCGTCCAAGGTCGTGGCGCCGACGCAGTGTAGTTCGCCGCGCGCCAGGGCCGGCTTCAGCATGTTGGAGGCGTCCATCGCGCCTTCCGCCTTGCCGGCGCCGACCAGCGTGTGCAGTTCGTCGATAAAGACGATGATCTCGCCGGCGGCGGCGGTGATCTCCTGCAGCACCGCCTTCAAGCGCTCCTCGAACTCGCCGCGGTATTTGGCCCCGGCGACCATCGCGCCAAGGTCGAGCGCCAAGAGCTTCTTGTCCTTGAGGCTCTCCGGCACGTCGCCGTTGACGATGCGCAAGGCGAGGCCTTCAACGATCGCGGTCTTCCCGACGCCGGGCTCGCCGATCAGGACAGGATTGTTCTTGGTCCGCCTTGACAGCACCTGGATGGTGCGGCGGATCTCCTCGTCACGGCCGATCACCGGATCGAGTTTTCCGTTCCGCGCTGCTTCGGTCAGGTCGCGGGCGTACTTCTTCAAGGCGTCGTAGCCTTCCTCGGCCGAGGCGCTCTCTGCCTTCCGGCCCTTGCGGACCTGCTCAATCGCGGCATTGAGGTTCTGCGCCGTGACTCCGCCCGCCGCCAGCGCCTTGCCGGCCGCGGTATCGCTCGCCAG
>JBLMXS010000284.1:0-12251 GCA_050257895.1 Thiohalocapsa sp. | reverse complement strand
TCCACCCGCGCCGACAGCGCGCACCGGCATACGCGCCGTGTTGCGACGGAGCCGTGGTTCTGATATACAACGGGCCGGGCCGGTCTCGGCCATGACGATCAAGAGAAGTGCAAATCGCCCGTATGGAACTCCGCAACATCGCCATCATCGCCCATGTCGACCACGGCAAGACGACGCTGGTCGACCAGCTGCTCCGGCAATCGGGCACCTTCCGCGCCAACCAGCAGGTCGCCGAGCGGGCGCTCGATTCGAACGATCTGGAGCGCGAGCGCGGCATCACGATCCTCGCCAAGTGCACCTCGGTGATGTGGGGCGCGCAGGGCCAAGAGGTGCGCATCAACATCGTTGACACGCCGGGCCATGCCGATTTCGGCGGCGAGGTCGAACGCATCCTCAGCATGGTTGACGGCGTCCTCGTGCTGGTCGACGCCGCCGAGGGGCCCATGCCGCAGACCAAGTTCGTTGTCGCCAAGGCCTTGGCGCGCGGCCTCAAGCCTATCGTCGTCATCAACAAGGTCGACCGCCCCGACGCGCGACCGGGCGAAGTCCACAACGAGATCTTCGACCTGTTCGCGCTGCTCGACGCCAACGAGGAGCAGCTCGACTTCCCGACCCTGTTCGCCTCCGGGCGCGACGGCTGGGCGGTCGACGACATGATGGCGCCGCGCGAGAACCTGGCGCCGCTGTTCGAGCTGATCGTCGCCCACGTGCCGCCGCCGCAGGCCGATGAGGACGCGCCGTTCGCGATGCTGGCGACGACGCTCGACTACGACCCGTTCTTGGGGCGTGTCCTTACCGGGCTCGTCCATTCCGGCATCGCGCGCCTCAACATGCCGGTCAAATCGCTGGCGCGTGACGGCCGCACCATCGAGCAGGCGCGGCTGACGAAGCTGCTGGCCTATCGCGGGCTCGAGCGGCGTGGGGTCGAGGAGGCGCGCGCCGGCGACATCATCGCCGTCGCCGGGCTGCAGCTGACCACGGTCGCCGATACGATCTGCGCCCCCGAGGTCACCGAGCCCCTGCCCGCCGACCCGATCGACCCGCCGACCCTGGCGATGACGTTTTCGGTCAACGACAGCCCGCTCGCCGGGCAGGATGGCGGCAAGGTGACCTCGCGCGTCATCGCCGAGCGGCTCTACCGCGAGGCCGAGGGCAATGTCGCGATCAAAGTCAGGGAGAGCGCCGACAAGGATTCGCTCGAGGTGGCCGGCCGTGGCGAATTGCAGCTTGGGGTCCTGATCGAGACGATGCGGCGCGAGGGCTATGAGTTGTCGATCTCCCGGCCGCGGGTGTTGTTCAAGACCGATCCGGTAAGCGGCCAGCGTCAGGAGCCGATCGAGGAGGTGATCATCGACGTCGACGAGGAATTCGCTGGAATCGTCGTCGAGAAGATGGCGCGGCGCAAGGCCGAGATGCGCGACATGCGCCCGTCCGGCGGCGGCAAGCTGCGGCTCACCTTTCTGGCGCCGACCCGTGGCCTCATCGGCTATCACGGCGAATTCCTCACCGACACCCGCGGCAGCGGCGTCATGAGCCGCCTGTTCCACGGCTACGCGCCGTACAAGGGGCCGATCGAAGGTCGCCGCAACGGCGTCCTCATTGCGAACTCGCAGGGCGCCGCGGTCGCCTACGCCCTGTGGAACCTCGAGGAGCGCGGGCCCCTCTTCGTGACGCCCGGGACCGACGTCTACCCGGGCATGATCATCGGCGCCCATAGCCGCGGCAACGACCTCGACGTCAACCCGCTCAAAGGCAAGCAGCTCACCAACATCCGCACCACCTCGAAGGACGAGGCGGTGCGGCTGACGCCGCCCATGCAGATGAGCCTCGAAGAGGCAATCGCCTATATCGAGGAGGACGAGCTGGTCGAGGTGACGCCGAAGGCGGTCCGGCTGAGGAAGCGCCTCCTCGACATCAACGACCGCCGTCGCGCCACCCGCGCGGCCGCCGCGGGGGAATAGCAGGGCGATACTCAAGACCCTCGCACTCCCGGCGAAATCCGGGACCCACGGTCGAGCCGTCGGGAATGCGGACCAATGGATCCCGGCTTCCGCGGGGAATGCGGTTTCTTAAGCCGGCCTGCGCGGCGCGCGCCATCACCAGCACGGCGAACAGCGCCAGCGCGAGCGTCGCGAGCCACCACTCCTGCCAGATCCCCCAGCCCTCGAGTGCGATGGCGAAGGCTGCGGCACAGCTGCCGCCGGCAGCGGCGGCGTAGAGGCGCGGCCACGCCGCCGCGGCCAGACGCAGCCACAACAGGGCCGCCAACAGCGCGAACAGCGCCGCGCCGGGCGCGCCCAGCTCGAGCCACACCTGCAAGGCGGCGTCGTGTGGATGCAACGGCAGCCAGTTCTGCGCCGGTCGAATCTCGTCGCTGCCGCCGGGGATGGCCCGGGCCGCATCGAGCCCCCAGCCGACAAACGGCCGCTCGGCGATCCGGTCGCCGGCGAAGGACCAGATGAGGAGCCGGTGCCCGGCCGAATCCTTGAACGCGTCGGCCGTGGCGAAGACGCCCGGAAGGCTGGCCAGCCGCGGCAGGGTCAGCGGCGCCGTCAGGATCGCCGCAGCCGCGATCACCGCCGCGATGCGTGCCGTCCAACGCCGGCGCCAGAAGAACAAGCCGGCTGCCGGCAGGCTCAGCGCCAGCGCCATCTTGGCGCCGGTGCCGTCGAGCGCCGCCACTGCGGCGGCCATGCCGGCGAACAATAGCAGCGCCGCCACTCGCCGGCCGCAGCCAAAGACGAAAGCGCTCGCCGGCAACGCGAGGATCGCCAGCCACGCCGCGAGCTGGTTGAGGCGGGCGGCGGTAAACGCGCGGACCGAGACGGTGCGGCTGAGCCCGCCGGCCGTTGCCAGGTCACCGAGCGCGAGTGCGGCGCCGAGCGCGGTGCCGATGATCAGGCAGAGGCCGAGCCGCCACGGCGCCGCGATCCGCGGCACCGCCGCGATGAGGGCGAGCGCGGCGGCGGCAAGCCCGGCGAGCCGCAGGTCGAGGATCAGGCTCCATCCGGGCACGATCGACCACGCCGTCGACAGCGCTCCCCAAAGGAGCAGCGCCAGGAGCAGCGCCGCCGGCTGGCGCAAGCCGCCCTGGCGCAGGCGGCCGGTGGCGATGAGAAGCCCCGCCGCGCACAGCCCGGCGAAGCCCGCCAGCGGCGCCGCGCCGTGCGGCACCATCGCCAGCAGCGGCGGCAGCAACACGAGGCCGAGAGCGAGCCCTCGCTCGCACCACAGAGCCACCACCCGCAGATTGGCGGCGATGGGCAGGGCACCGCCGTCGCGTTTGACTTCGCTAGCCCCTCCGCCTTGATGGGGCAGGGCGGGGGTGGCGGTGAAATCGCGGACGGGCACCGGATCAAACGGGCTTCCAGGCACGATCACCCCTCCCGACCGTCCCCCATCGAGGGGGAGGGCTCGCAAATGCAATCGGCCTGTTCCGCAGGTCGGCGGGATTTGACTTGCCGGGCTCGCTGACTATAGTGCTTCCCCTTTCCCAAGAACGCGGGCGACTCGCCCCGGCTGACGGCGTTCATGCGAATGGTGCCGCGGCCCTATTGGGACAACAACAAGCTAAAGCGGATCAGGCCAGCATGAGCAAGCGCGAGGAATCGAAGTACAAGATCAACCGCCGTCTCGGCGTCAATCTGTGGGGCCGCTCGAAAAGCCCGCTCAACCGCCGCGAATACGGCCCCGGCCAGCATGGCCAGCGGCGCAAGAAGCCGTCCGATTACGGCACGCAGCTGGCCGCCAAGCAGAAGCTGAAAGGGTACTACGCCAATATCGGCGAGCGGCAGTTCCGCCGGCTTTACGAGGAGGCGGTGCGGCGCCAGGGCGACACCGGCGAAAACCTGATCGGCTTGTTGGAGCGCCGGCTCGACGCGGTGGTCTACCGCATGAAACTGGCGCCGACGCCGTTCGCCGCCCGTCAGCTCGTCAATCACGGGCATATCCTGGTCAACGGCCGGCGCCTCAACATCCCCTCCTACCAGCTGCGCGACGGCGACACCATCGAGCTGAAGCCGAAAGCCAAGGAGATGGCGCTCGTCATCGAAGCGACCCAATCGAGCGAGCGCGACGTGCCGGACTATATCGAGATCGACCACGAGCGCATGCGCGGCCGCTTCATCCGCGCGCCGAAGCTGGCCGATGTGCCGGTCCCGGTGACGATGGAGCCGAACCTCGTCGTCGAATTCTATTCGCGCTGACGGTGCGCATGCCCCTCTCCCGCGTTGCGGGAGAGGGTGGCCGTCGCATTGCGGCGGCCGGGTGAGGGATGACGGCAAATACCTCACCCGCCCTCGGGCTGAGGCCCTCGGGCACCCTCTCCCGCGGTGCGGGAGAGGGGTTTTGAGGGCATCCCATGCTGACCCTGCAGCTGTCGATCGTGCTGTTGCTGATCCTGCTCAACGGCTTTTTTGCGATGGCCGAGATCGCACTGGTGTCGGCGCGCCCGGCGCGGCTGCAGCCGCTTGCCGCCGATGGTAAGGCCGGCGCCCGCGCCGCGCTCGAGCTGAAGAGCGACCCGTCGCGGCTGCTCGCGACGGCGCAGATCGGCATCACGATCATCGCCGTGCTGCTCGGCAGCTACGGCGAGGCGACGCTCGGCGAGGAACTGCAGAACTACCTCGCCGAGGCGGGAGCGGTGGCGCCGCGCTACGCGCACGCGCTCAGCATGGCGGTGGTGGTGATCGGCCTGTCCTACGTGACGCTGATCCTCGGCGAGCTGGCGCCGAAACGCGTCGGGATGGCGCACCCCGAACGCATCGCGACCGCCGTGGCGCAATTCATGCGCTGGATGGGGCGGCTCGCGGCGCCGATCGAATGGCTGCTCAGCTCGTCGAGCGACCTTTTGCTGCGGGTGCTGCGCTTTCGCGGCGAGCCGCAGCCGGTGACCGACGAGGAGATCGGCTTCATGCTGCGCGAGGGAGCCGCGGCCGGCCACATCCCGCTCGGCGAGACGGCGATCGTGGAGATGGCCTTGCGGCTCGGCGAGCGCCGCGTCAGCGCTGTGATGACGCCGCGCACGCAGATCGAATTTTTGGACATCGACGATGCCGAGGAGGAGCTGAGAAAGCGCATCATCGACAGCCCCTATTCGCGCTTTCCGCTGGTGCAGGGCGGCACGCATCAGCTCGCCGGCATCGTCCAGGTCAAGGATCTCTACGACGCCGCGCTCGCCGGCAAGCCGTTCAACCTGCGTGCCGCGCTGCGCTCGCCGCTGTTCCTGCCGAACACCGTGACGGTGCTGCGGGCGCTCGAGGTGTTCAAGACGAGCGGCGAGCCGATGGCCTTGGTGGTCGACGAATACGGCGATCTCGAAGGCCTCGTCACCTTGACCGACATCCTCGAGGCGCTGGTCGGCGACATTCCGGGCCACGGCGAGAGCGACCCGCGCATCGTCAAGCGCGAGGACGGCACTTGGCTGGTCGACGGCATGATCGGCCTCGACGAGCTGAAGCACGCCCTTGGCGTCGCGCATCTGCCGGGTGAGGACGCGGAATTCCACACGCTCGGCGGGTATCTGATGGCGCGGCTGCACCGGGTGCCGATGATTGCGGACCGGATCACCGCCGATGACTGGCGCTTCGAGATCGTCGAGATGGACGGCCGCCGCGTCGACCGCGTGCTGGTGACGCCGGCCCGCCCGAAAGGACGCCGCAGCACGACGCCGTAGGGCAGATAAGCGCAGCGCAATCCGCCCGCCGCACCGGCGCCTGGCGGAATGCGCTTCGCTTTTCTGCCCTGCCCTACCCCTCCTCGGCGTCGCCGGTGGCGGAGAGGAGGCGCGTCGGGAAGCCAGCGCCGACGAGGGCGTCGATGATCGTATCGCAATGCCGGCGGTTCTGCGTCTCGACGACGACGTCGAGCTCGGCGCGCTTGACCGAGGTGTCGTGGAACAGCCGCTGGTGATGCACCTCGACGATATTGCCGCCGAGCCCGCCGATCACCGCGGCCACCCGCGACAGGACGCCCGGCAGGTCGGGCAATTCGGCGCGCAGCCGCACCAGCCTGCCGCCGCGCACCAGGCCGCGCATCAAGAGCGAGGCCAACAGGCGCGCATCGATATTGCCGCCGGTCAAAACGATGCCGACCTTGCGGCCGCGGACGCGGTCCGGCTCGGCCATCAGCGCCGCGACGCCGGCGGCGCCGGCCCCCTCGACGATCAGCTTCTGGCGCTCGATCAGAAGTTCGACGGCGCTTTCCAGCTGCCGCTCGGTGACCAGCCGGACGCTGCCGACCAGGGCGGCGACGATGCGGCGAGTCAGCACTCCCGGCTCCTTGACCGCGATGCCCTCGGCGAGCGTCGTGCCCTCGGTCGGCAGCCCCGGGTCGATGCCCTGCAGCACCCGGTACATCGACGGGTAGAGAGCCGATTGCACGCCGACGATCTCGACGTCGGGCGCGAGCGCCTTGGCGGCGATGGCGATGCCGGAAATCAGCCCGCCGCCGCCGACCGGCACGAGCAGCAAATCGAGATCGGGCTGGTCGGCGAGCATCTCCAGCGCGACTGTCCCCTGCCCGGCGATGACCGCGGGATCGTCATAGGGATGCACCGGGATGAAGCCGCGCTCGCGGGCAAGCTCGTCGGCCGCGCGGCGCGCGTCAACCAGCCCCTCGCCGCGCAGCACGACCTTGGCGCCGAGCGCCTCGGTGCGGTCGATCTTGGTGAACGGCGTGCCGGTCGGCATCACGATCGTTGCCGGGATGCCGAGGCGGCGGGCATGGTAGGCGACGCCCTGAGCATGGTTTCCGGCCGACATCGCGACAACCCCAGCTCGGCGCTCGTCGGGCCCGAGGCTCAACAGCTTGTTGAGGGCGCCGCGTTCCTTGAAGGCGCCGGTCGGATGCACCGTCTCGAGCTTCAGATGGACCTCGCAGCCGGCCAGCTCGCTGAGGGCGGCGGCGCGCAGCAGCGGCGTCTTCATTACCGCGCCGGCGATGGCCTTCGCGGCGTGGCGGATATCGGCGATCGTTACCGGCAGATCGGTCATTTTACGGGTTCCAGGGTAAGGGTGCTGACGGCGGCGGCGCGGCCTGGGAGGAGGTAGTCGAAATCGCGCCAGCGTTCCAGCAAGTCGGAAAAATGCGATGACAGTGGGTTGCCGGATTGCCCGGGCACCGCGATCATCCGCGAGGAGTCGGGCGCCGCCAGGTCTGTGATAATGCGCAGCCCGGCGCCGAAGCGCTGCACGAACGGGTGCGCGGCGTCGCGGATCGTTGTCGAGCCGCGGTTGACTGTGTCGAAGCCGCCCGATGTCGGCACGCCGACATCGAGCCAATCCCGCAGCACGGGGATGCGGCCGAACACCGGGTTGGTAAATCTCGCGATATGGGCGCGGCCCCACTGCCATCTGTCGATGTCGTCGCCGTAGGCGACGCGCAGCTCGCCGAGCGCCTTGTCGAGGGCCGCGACAAGCAGGCGGTCGCAACTGCCGGCCGGGGTTCGCAGCGGGGCGCACCATTCCGGATGGTCGCGCAATACGGCTTCGATGACCTCCGGACGCAAGTCCCAGTAATCTTCCCCCGACGCCCCCAGATGGGTGGCAAACACCTCATGCGCGAAGGCGCGCAGCCAGGCGGTAAACAGCAGCGGCGCGACCTTGTCGGCTTCCATGTGATCGTTCCAGCCGCGCAATCGCTGCAGCGCGGCCTTCGCTAAGGCATCGCCGGGCGCGATCGTGGTCATCAACGGCACCAGATGGCGGGCCGCGATCGACAGCGTATCGGCCTGGATCGCCGCACTCGCCGCCGGCGATTGCACCGGCGTTGCCGTCAGCAATTGGCCGATGCGCTCGGCGCGGTTCGGCAGATCCCAGTCGCGCGACAGGAAATACGGATAGCGGGCCGGGACGATCTTGTTGTTGGCGCTGACGAAACGGCCGGCGGCGGGATTGCTCGCCTGCGGCAGCTCGGCGAACGGTATGAAGCCGCTCCAGTCGTAGTCGCCGGTCCAGCCGGGCGCGGGCAGCCAGGCATTGCCGTGCTTGCGGATCGGCACCAGGCCCGGCGCGATAAAGCCGATCGTGCCGGCGCTGTCGCCGTAGACGATGTTCTGCTGCGGCGCCACCCAGGACTGCAGCGCGGCACGAAACGCCGACCAGCCGTCGGCGCGGCCGATGCCCCACAAGGCTTCCGCGGTGCGGTCGTCCGTGCGGAGGAACGGCGCCGCCAACGCCAGCACGTAGCCCTTTTCGACATAGCCCGGCGCCAGCGCATCGGACAGCACTGGCCCATGCCTTGTCGTGCGTACCCGCACCGTCACCGGCGCCGCGCCGCGCACCCTGATCGTCTCGTCGCGCGTCGCGAAGGGCGCGCTGCCGTCCGGCGTCAGGTAATGGCCGGGATCGGCGGGATCGAGCTTTTCGATGAACAAATCCTCGACGTCGCTGGCGGTCGTCGTCATGCCCCAGGCGATCTTGTCATTGTGACCGACGACGACAAGCGGGCTGCCGGCGACGGTGCCGCCGGCCATCTCCCGCGTCGGCGTCTTCAGCCGCGCCAGGTACCAGAAGCCGGGTGCGCGAAATTGCAAATGCGGGTCGTTGGCGACAAGCGGCTTGCCGCTGGCGCTGTGCTTGCCGTCGACGACCCAGTTGTTGGAGGCGTAGATCGGCCCGACGGTGGGTGGCAAGGCCTTGGAGAGCGCGTCGAGCCGCAGCTGGCGATAGATCGGCGCCAGCGCCGCCAAGGTCGTCGGCGCGTCGGCCGGGTAGTCGGGAAAGAGGAAGGAAAGCTCGGCCGGCGACAGCGTCGCGGCGAGCCGCGCGCGCAGCAATTCGCCGCGGTAGTTGCCGGCGAGCAGCAGGTCCATCAACTTGCCCCAGACGAGCGTATCGGCTGGATGCCACGGCTCCGGCGCGAAGCGCAGGAGCAGGAACTCCGGCGGCAGGGCCCCGGAGCGCGTCGCGAGGAAGGCATTGACGCCGGCGGCGTAGGCTTCGAGACCGCGCCGCACCGGCGCCGACAGATGCGCCAATTCCGCCGCCGCCAGACGGTAGAGGCCGAGCACCCGCATCTGCCGGTCGGTCGCGAGCGTCGCTTCGCCGAAGATCTCGGACAGCCGGCCAGCGCCGTAGCGGCGCATCGCCTCCATCTGGAACAGGCGGTCCTGGGCATGCGCAAAGCCGAGCCCGAAGGCCGCATCGGCGTCATTGGCGGCGGTGATCAGCGGCACCCCGTCGGCGTCGCGGGCGATCGTCACCGCGGCGGTCAGCCCGTGCACCGCGATTGTTCCGTCGACCTGCGGCAGCGACGAGCGAAGATAAAGATAGAGGCCGGCCACCAAGACGAGCAGGCTCAGAAAGAGGCCGGGCAGGATACGGCGCGCAATCGCCATTACGGTGGCATCCCGGCGAAGGCCGGGATCCATGCGTCAACCGGCTCGACCGCGGACGGATGGATCCCGGCCTGCGCCGGGATCACACTCATCGATGCGATGTTACAACCCCAGTTCGCGCAGGATCTTCTGGCGGTCCGCGTCGAGGTCGGGGGCGGGCTCGCGGGTCGGCGGGTCGGGGAAGGCCGACAGCTTCATCGGGTTGCCGGCAAGCTGTAGCGGGCCCGTCACCGGGTCGTCGACCTCGACCAGCATGTTGCGCGCCGCGGTCTGCGGGTGGGCCAGCGCCTGCGCGACATTGTTGACCGGCCCGCAGGGCAATCCGGCCCGCTCGAGGACGGCGATCCAGTGATCGGTCGTGCCGTTCGTCAGCACGCTTTCGATCTCGGCTTTCAGCGCCGCCTGGTGCTGGTTGCGCAGTGGATTGGTCTTGAACAGCGGGTTGTCCGCCAAGTCGGGGCGGCCCAGCGCCTCGGTCAGCTTGACGTAGAGCCCGTCATTGCCGGCGGCGATGATGATGTGGCCGTCCGCGGTCGCGAACGCCTCAAACGGCGTGATCGAGGGGTGCCGCGCGCCGAGCGGCCCCGGGATCTCGCCGGTCGTCGTGTAGCGCATGACGGCGTTTTCGAGGAGCGCCAGCTGGCAGTCGAACAGCGCGACGTCGACCTTGGTCGCGTCGCCGGTGCGCTCGCGGTGCAGCAGCGCCGCGTTGAGCGCGATCGTCGTATAGAGGCCCCCGGCGAGGTCGCCGACCGAGGTGCCGACCCGTACCAATTCGCCGCCCGGCGTGCCGGTGATGCTCATGATGCCGCCCAGCCCCTGCACCACCATGTCGTAGGAGGGATAATGCGAATAGGGGCCGGTGTGCCCGAAGCCGGAGGCGGCGGCATAGATCAGCCGGGGATAGCGCGGATGCAGCGTGTCCCAGCCGTAGCCGAGCTTTTCCATCGTGCCGGGGCGGAAGTTCTCGACCAGCGCGTCGGCCCGGTCCAGGAGCCGCTCGAAGATGTCGCGATCGCCAGCTGCCTTGAGGTCGAGGACGATCGACTCCTTGCCGCGGTTGACGCTGGCAAAATAGGTCGACTTGCCCCCCTTGAACGGGCCGTATTGCCTTGCGTCGTCGCCGGTTCGCGGCGCCTCGACCTTGATGACCCGCGCCCCCAATTCGGCCATCAGCAAGGTGCAGTACGGTCCGGCCAGGATGCGCGACAGGTCGACGATCGTGATGCCGGAAAGCGGTCCAGCCTGGGGCATGCCTCAAATCCTTCTGGTGCGCGCTGCCGTCATTAGCCGAGAGCGGGATGCCACCGCAACATCGCAGGTCATGACCCCGGGTGTCCCGGCCGCATGCGGGCGAGACGCCCGCGATCCCACGCGGTGCTAGCCCGGCTGCGGGACTGTGATGCCGATCTGGTCGGCGAGGCGGACGAGCTGGGCGACGCCGGCGGCCTGCATCTTCCGCATCACCTGTCGGCGGTGCATCTTGACCGTCATCTCGCTGACCCCGAGCTCGCCGGCGATCTGCTTGTTGAGGCGGCCCGCGACGACCAGCGACATCACCTGGCGCTCGCGCGCCGTCAGCGTGTCGAACCGCGCCAGGAGTTCGGCCAGCCGTTGTTCGCCGACCCGCCGCGCGCGGTCCTTCTCGATCGCGGCGCCGACCGCGTCGAGCAGATCCTGGTCGCGGAACGGCTTGGTCAGGAACTCGACCGCGCCGGCTTTCATCGCCCGGACCGACATCGGTATGTCGCCGTAGCCGGTAATGAAAATGATCGGCAATTGCGCATTGGCCTGCGCCAGGTCGCGCTGCATATCGAGGCCGCTGCGCCCGGGAAAGCGCACGTCGAGGACAATGCAGCCGGGCCGATCGGCCCGCTCGCTCTGCAGGAAATCCTGCGGTGAAGCAAACAGTTCGACCGCGAACCCGACCGACTTGAACAGATTGTCGAGCGCCCTGCGTACCGACGCGTCGTCGTCGATAACCACGATGCAGGGCGGCTGTTGGTTGGTCCCTTCGCGCTCTTCCATACTCATCGCAAAAAAAGTGCGGCTCAGCTGAAGGCCCGGCCGTAACGGGCGAATACGGCATTGAAATCGCGCACGGCGGCGCGCGGACCCTGCGGATAGGACCAGATCGCTCCGATGACCGCAAGGAAATCGGCCCCGGCCTCGACCAGCGGACCGCAATTCTCCTGCGTGATGCCGCCGATCGCGCAGCACGGTACCACCGTCGTCTCCGACCAGTCGCGCAGCAACTCTGGCTGCGCGCGGTATTTTGCCCCCGCCTTGGTCATGCTGGGAAAGAAGGCGCCGAACGCGACGTAGTCGGCCCCGGCCTCGGCCGCGACCAGCGCGCGATGCCGGCTGTCGCCGCAGGTGACGCCGACGATCCGGTCAGGGCCGAGAAGACGGCGCGCCTCGGCATAGGGCATGTCCTCTTCGCCGACATGCACGCCGTCGCAATCGAGCTCGGCGGCGAGGTCGGGCCGGTCATTCATGATGAACGCGACGCCCTTCTCCTGCGCGATCGGCTGCAGGACCCGGGTCGCGCGGGTAATGGCGTCGTCCGCGACATCCTTCAGGCGCAGCTGCAAGCAGGCGACGTCGCCGCCGGCCAGCGCCTCCTCCAGCTGCGGCGCGAATTTGTCGGGGTCGAGCGCGGGCGGCGTGATCAGGTAGAGCCGCGTCGTCGCCCGCGCCTCGTCGTTCTTGATGCTGCCGGCCAAGCTCAATCCTTCCCGTGGCACTCAGGCGCTGACGGTTGAGGCGCGGTAAATCTCGTCGATCGCTTGGGCAAGGGCCGCCTCGAACTCGGCGTCGCTCATCGAGACCCGAAGGTCCTGGACCAGCGCGCGCGAGAAGCTCGCGATCATGCCGTGATTGGCGGCGAGCCGCTGGCAGGCTTCGGCGCGGG
>JBLMXS010000283.1:0-11604 GCA_050257895.1 Thiohalocapsa sp. | reverse complement strand
AAAGCCTGAGCGTGCCGCTGTTTCACCGGCATGCGCGCGGCCTCATCCTGACCGAGCAGGGCGAGCTGCTGTTCCGCACGGCGCGCGAAGTGTTTGCCAAGCTGGCGATGTCGGAGAGCCTCATCTCCGAATCGAAAGACCGCCCGAAGGGACCGTTGAAGATCACCACGACGGTCGATTTCGGCTCGATCTGGCTGACGCCGCGAATCCGCGAGTTCCTCGACCTCTATCCCGAGATCCAGGTGACGCTGGTGGTCGACGATTCCGAGCTCGACCTGTCGATGCGCGAGGCCGACGTCGCGATCCGCATGTCGCCGCCGCGCCAGCCGGACCTGATCCAGCGCCATCTCGTGACGGTCAACGTCCATGTCTACGGCGCGCCGGATTACCTGAAGAAATACGGCACGCCGCAGCGCGCCGAGGATCTCGACGAGCACCGCCTGATCATCTACGGCGAAGACGCCAAGCCGCCGGTGCCCGGCGTCAACTGGCTGCTCGAGATGGGGGCGAAGCCGGGCCGCGACCGCCGTCCGATCCTCGCCGTCAACAACACCTACGGAAAATTGCGCGCGGTCAAGAGCGGGCTCGGTCTCGCATCGCTGCCCGATTTCGTTGCGGCCGAGAGCAACAGCCTGGTGCGGGTATTGCCGGAGCTGTCCGGTCCGCCGAACGAGGCCTATTTCGTCTACCCGGAGGAGTTGCGTTCGTCGAAGCGGATTAGCGTCTTTCGCGATTTCCTGCTGCGCAAGGTCGCCGAGGGACGTCTCGGCTGAAAGCTGCGGCAAGTCGCCGCTCCAGTCTAGGCGCATCCGGCACAGCATTGCGGTTTTTGCAGACGAGGCAGAAGGAATTCCCGTTGGTGTCGCCGCTCGTAAACCGCGATAAACGGCCCCGCGCGATACTGCATCGCGGCGAGTTTCCGGGGTTGCGTTAACCCACCGTGTTTCCGGGACTTGCGCCCGGAAAGAGGGTCTTCGGACCCTTACGTCTCCTAGACGTGAAGCCTCCCTGTTCAAACTTGGCCGGAACCTGGTTCCGGCCAATTTCTTTTTGTGAATCCACGACACTCCACGGCGACTACTTAGCGACTCTCGTTGACCAATGTGTCGATGGACCGCGGGCGTTGCCGGCCGGAGGCTGATCCGGAGCGTTTGGCCGATCGCTGGGTTGAGCTACGGGGATCCGGTCGGCGATGTCTCGGAGCGCTTGCCGGCAGTAGCGGCGACGTAGGCCCAGAAGCTCGTATCCATCGCCCCCGACCGGCTCGTCAGATACGGGAAGTGGCCGTAATACAGCGACAGCTGGCGGTCCGCCTCCACAGGCTTGGCGCCATCGACGGCGTAGCGGTAGAGCGCGGCAACCAGGCCCGAGCGGTCGGCGCCCGAACGGCAGTGGATCAAGAGCGGCTTCGGCGCATGGCGCACGATGTCGAGAATGGCGGCGATCTGCTCGCCGGTGACGACGCGCTTGGCGGATATGGGATAGTCGAAATGCGCGACGCCGAGTTCGCGGCCGGCTTCCACCTCGCCGTCGTACCAGGCTTCGCCGGGATGCGCCCCGCGCAGGTTGAGCACCGACTTCAGCCCGTACTGCTGCGCGAATGAGCGCAGTTCGGCGCGGCTCAGCTGCGCCGAGCGGTAGAGGACATGCTCGTCCACCGCGTGGAAATTGCCTTCATAGATGATGATGCCGCAATAGGCGGCAACGGAGCCGACGGCGAGCCCGGCCGACAGCGCCGTCGCGACGATCGTCCGGCGCAGCCAGAGCATGGCGCGCAGCGGGATCCGCAAGCGTTCCGCGTTCAACTCTGCGGGCTGCGTCGTCATTACTCGACGGTCAGACATGCGTCCCGGCCTCCCGCTCCATTTGCCAGCGAAGCGCCCGGCGGCGCAAGACGCAATCGTTTATAACGGTTGCCGACGCGGCGCCACGGACGATGGAGAGGAGTTATGGCGACGATCAGCGACATCTATCGCTATCCGGTCAAGGGGCTGAGCCCCGAGCGTCTGCAGCGGGTCGCGCTGGCGCCAGGCGAATGCCTGCCGCACGACCGCCGCTTTGCCATCGCGCTGGCGTCGACGCGGTTCGATCCGGCAGACCCGCGATGGCTGGCGAAGACGCATTTCGTCATGTTGATGCGAGACGAGAAGCTGGCGCGGCTGCAGACGCGCTTCGACGCCGCGACCGGCGATCTGACGATTGCCTGCCGCGGTGACGGCAACGACGTGTCGCACCCGGTGCTGCAAGCCTCACTGAACGATCCGCAGGGGCGGCGCGCCGTCGCCGAGTTTGTCGGCAATTTTCTCGGACCGGCGGTGGCAAGGCCGCTGCGGGTGGTCGAGGCGCCCGGCCATGCCTTCGCCGACGCGCGCCGCAAGCCGAACGCAACGAGCGATAAATACGTGTCGCTGATCAACCATGCCAGCATCGCCGCGCTGACAGTCGCGATCGGGGCGTCGGCCGGGCAGTCGATCGCGACAGGGATCGACCCGCTGCGTTTCCGGGCCAACGTCTACTTTGCCGGCGCGCCGGCCTGGAGCGAGCTCGACTGGCTTGGCCACGAGATTGCGCTCGGCGGCGCGCGGCTCAGGGTCGTCTCGGCGATCACGCGTTGCGCCGCGACCGCGGTGAATCTGCGGACCGCCGAACGCGACCTCGACGTCGTCGGCGAATTGCAGCGCCACTTCGGGCATAATTTGATGGGAATCTATGCTGAAGTCATCGCCGGCGGCGATGTCGCGGCCGGCGACGAGCTAGTACCGCCGCCGTCGAGCTGACGCCCGGCCGGAGCCGGGCTTCGGACACAACGCATCACGCCCGGCCGGAGCCGGGCGTGACGCAAAATCCGAGGCCAGTGCGTGCCGAGGAGGGCCTACAGCAGCGTGCCGACGTTGTGGAAGGTGGTGCTGAGGCTGGTGCCGACCAACTGGAACGCGGCGATGGCTGCGACCGCGATCAGCGCGGCGATGAGGCCGTATTCGATGGCCGTCGCGCCATCGTCGTTCTTCAGAAGCTTCAGCATCGTGGTCAACATTCTATTTCCTCCTGTGAACGCTGACCTTCCGTCATTGCGCGACCTAATGACTCGCCCACGCCCAAAGTCAGCATGCCTACAATGGCACGGCTGCCCGCGACACACAAGCAAAATATTCGTCGCGCAGTGGACGCGATTGGCAAGGTTTTGTCAACTGTTCATTCAACCTCTTATTAGCTATTGCCGGCACCTATTGAACAAACACGCACCGGCCCACGCAGCGCCGGCAACTCCTCGGGATCAGGCGGTGCCGAGTGCGTCGATCTCCTCATCGGTCGGGAAGCGGCCGGTCTGTTTTTTCGAAAAGGCGAGACGGCCGTCGACGGTGATCTCGAACACGCCGCCGACCCCCGGCACCAACTCGACCTCCGCGCCGTAACGCTCTTCCAGTCTTGCCCTCGCACGGAGAGCCCGCGGTTCATAGTTTCAAGGCTTGCACCACTCGATCCTGACCTTCATCGCTGTTCTCCGCTGTGAATTGCCGCAAGTCGAATCTATCATTCCCGGAGCCGGCTGTCAGGCCGCCACGCGGCGTGATAAATCATTTGGTAAATTTTCCGTACGACAGTGCCGAACTCAGCGCCACCGGCGTCCCTGCGGCATCGACGGCGGCCTTTGACGGAGACGAGGATGCTTGCAGGTAAGAAGGTCGCCATCGTTCTGCCCGCCTACAACGCCGCCAGGACCTTGCGCCAGACCTATGCGGAGATCCCGCGCGACGTCGTCGACGACATTTTGCTGGTCGACGACGCAAGCCATGACAATACCGTAAACCTCGCCGCCGCGCTCGGCATCGACGCGATCCGGCACGACCGCAACCGCGGCTACGGCGGCAATCAGAAGACCTGTTATGCCGCGGCATTGGCTCGCGGCGCCGACATCGTGGTGATGCTGCACCCGGATTACCAGTACACTCCGAAACTCGTCACCGCGATGGCGGCGATGATCGCCTCCGACGAGTTTGACGTCGTCCTGGGCTCGCGCATTCTCGGCCGCGGCGCGTTGGCCGGCGGCATGCCGCTGTACAAATACGTCGCCAACCGGCTGCTCACGCTGTTCCAGAACATCATGCTCGGCCAGAAATTGTCGGAATATCATACCGGCTACCGCGCCTGGAGCAGGCAGGTCCTCGAAACTCTGCCGTTGCACCACTGTGCCGAAGACTTCGTGTTTGACAACCAGATGCTGGCGCAGGCCACCTATTTCGGGTTCCGCATCGGCGAGATCAGTTGCCCGACCAAGTATTTTCCGGAAGCGTCGTCGATCAACTTCCGCCGCAGCGTGATCTACGGGCTCGGCGTGCTGAAGACCTCGCTGCAATACCGGTTGCAGCGCTGGGGCCTGCGGCATTTCGCCGTGTTCAAGGATTGCGCCCGCAATCGCGTCCCTGCGCCGATCGAGCGCGCAGCGTGACGCCCGCGCTGTCGGCAGAGCACCGCAGCGCTCGGCTCAAGGTCATTGCCGCGGCTCTGCTGGCGGTGCTGCTGATCGCTGCCGGAGAGGCCGCGTTGGGCTCGCCGCAGGCGTTTGTGCAGCAGGCGCTCGATGGCCTGCGCGGTTCCGCCGCCGGTCCCGTCGTCTTCCTCGCCTTGCAGGTGCTGGTTGCGGTCAGCGGAGCGGTGCCGGCTTCGCTGATCGGCGTTGCCGCCGGTGCCGCCTACGGGCTCGCGCCGGGTTTCGGGTTGGCCGCCGGCGGCACGCTCCTCGGCGCAGTGCTCGCTTTTGCACTGAGCCGCTCGCTGTTCCGGCCGGCGGTCGAAGCGGCGTTATGGCGCCGGCGACTGCAGGGCATTGACGCGCTGGTGGCAACCCGCGGTTGGAAGTTCGTCTTCCTGCTGCGGCTGTCGCCGGTCATGCCATTTTCAGTGACGAGCTACCTGCTTGGCCTGTCGTCGATCGGGTTCATCGATTATCTGCTGGGAACGCTTGCCTGCCTGCCCGCGCTCGCGGGCTACGTCTTCATCGGGACCTTGACTGACGCCGGTCTCGCCGCCTGGGCGAGCGGCGGCGGCAACCCGGTCAGGTTCGCTCTGCTGACGGTGGGCGGCCTCGCAACGCTGCTGCTGATCGTCACTGCCGCGCGGCTGGTGCGGCAAAGTGGCGGCCTGCCGGATTTGCGCACGGGCGCCCCGAACGCGTGAGCCGACGAGCGGGTTGCGGGGACACAGCAGCCGGCGCGACGGCGCGCAACGCATGCCGCTGCTGAGCTGGCCGCCGGCGAGCGGCAAATTCCGCCTGCTGGCCGGCATCCTCCTGGTGTCGTCGGCGCTGTACGGTCTCGCCTATTTCGCTTTCGCGACGGGCCGCGGGTGGCCCGCCGGGTTCGGCGATTCGTTTGCGCTGTGGAGCTGGGGGCGCTTCGTCGTTGAGCACCCGCCGGCAACGATCTACGACGCAGCGGCACTGCGCACGGCGCAGCTCGCGATGGGACTCGCCCCCGGCGGATCCTACCCGTTCGCCTATCCGCCCACCTTCATGCTGGTCATCTGGCCGCTCGGGCAAGTGCCGGGCTGGCTGTCGCTGGTCGCACTGATGGCGGTGTCGCTGCCGCTTTATCTGTGGGCCAGCCTCGGCCGCCGCTGGCGCGGCAGCGCCCTCGTTGCGGCGCTCGCGGCGCCGACAACCGCAATCACGATCGTCTCCGGCCAGAGCGGTTTTCTCGCTGCCGGGTTGCTGGCCGGGGGGCTGCGGCTGGCGGCGTCGCATCCGCGCGCCGCGGGCGCGCTGCTGGCGCTGCTTACCTATAAGCCGCAACTCGGCCTGCTGGTGCCGGTGGCGCTCGTCGCCGGGCGGCTATGGCGGAGCTTGCTGTGGGCGCTGGCCGGCTCGGTGCTGCTGGTGCTGCTGACCGCGCTGCTGTTTGGCCCTGCGGTGTGGCCGGCGTGGCTGGCGGCGTTGCCGGCGTTCTCCCGCCAGGTTGCAGCCGAGAGCGGCGGGATTCTCCACCTGATGCCCACCGTGCTTGCTGCGTTGCTGCGTCTCGGTATACCGCCGGCGACGGCGCAGCTGGCGCAATGGATGGCAACCGCTGCCGCGGCGGTCGCCGTCTGGCTCGCCTATCGCCACGGCTCGCGCCCGCTTGCCGCGGCCGCGCTGCTGATCGCCGCGCCGCTGGCGACGCCCTACGCCTTCGTCTACGACATGCCGGTCGTGACGACGGCGGTGATCTGGTTCGTTGCCGACCGGGGTCGCGGCGGCGTCGCGCTCGGCACCGGCGAGGTGCTGGCGATCATGCTGGCGATGCTGTCGCCGGCGACGCTGGCGGCGGGACACTCGCGCTTTCCGCTCGCAACGCTGTCGGTCATTCTGCTGGTTGGCGTTGTTGTCCGCGCGGCGCTGCAGTCGTCCCAGCCGGCGCCGTCAGCGGCGCGGCTCCGCGCAGCGGAATCTCGTTGAGCCACAGGGCGCCGATGAAGGTTGCCGCCGCGATCGCCGCCGCTGAGAAAAACACCAGCTCGAACGCGGCTCCGACCGCCGCTGCGACGCCCGCCGGCAATGACTGGCCGGCGTCCGCGCCGAACTGGCTGTGGAGCAACGTAAGGGCGGGGTTGGGCCCGAGCGTCGAGGCTCCCGGCAATCCCAGGATCGCGTCGTTGAGCCCCGCCATCAGCAGCGCCGTCAACAGCGCAACGCCGAAGGCGCCGCCGATCAGGCGGAAGAACATGACGGTCGCCAGCCCGATGCCGGTGTCCTCGATCGCCAGCGCGTTCTGCACCGGCACGATGACAGGCGACAGCTGGAAGCCGAACGACAGGCCGAGCGCCGCCGTCAGCGCCGAGTCGAGGGCGACGTTGCGGCCGAGGCCGAGGATTGCGATGGCGGCACAGGCGAGCGTCATCGCCGCCGCCGCGGCGATCGGGTAGCGGCGGTAGCGCCCGGTGCGGCTGACCAGCCGGCCGGCGATGTAGGAGCCGAGCACGGTGCCGCCGGTCATCGGGATGAGCCGCGTGCCGGCGGCGTCGGGGCTGAGACCCCCCATCAATTCGAACGCCAACGGCACCAGGATGATCATCGCGATCATCACCATCGATTCGGTGAAGGTAATAAAGCTCGCGACGGTGAAGATGCGGTTGCCGAAAAGGCGCAACGGCAGCATCGGCGAACGCGCCTCGCGCTCCCAGGCGACCAGCAGGATCGCGAAGACGATCCCGGCGCCCAATGGCAGGATGACGCCAACCTCGAGCCAGCCGCCGCCCGCCTCGACCCGCGACAGGGCCAAGAGCAGCGGCACCGTCGCGGCGACGATCAGCCCCGCGCCGAGCCAGTCGATGATCGCCCGTTTGCCGGGCCGCGGCAGCCGCCGCAGGTTGCGGTTGGATAACAGGATGCAGACGATGCCAAACGGGATGTTGATCCAGAAGATCCAGTGCCACGTCAGATAATCGGCGAAGAAGCCGCCCAGCACCGGCCCCAGCACGTTCGAGACCGCCATCACGCTCGAGAAATAGCCCTGGTAGCGGCCGCGCTCGCGCGGCGGGATGATGTCGGCGATCGCCGCCTGCGACACCGAGCGCAAACCGCCGCCGCCGATCCCCTGCAATACCCGCGCGCCGATCAGCTGCGGCATTGTCTGCGACAGCGCGCACAGCACGGAGGCGCCGACAAACACCCCGACCGACACCAAGAGCATCGGCCGCCGGCCATAGATGTCGCTGAGCCGCCCATAGATCGGCGTCGTCACGGTCGAGGCGACGAGATAGGCGGTGACGACCCACGACATCAAGGCCCAGCCCTGCAGGTCCTGCGCCATCGTCGAGAGCGAGGTGGCGACTATCGTCTGGTCGAGCCCGGCGAGAAACATCGCCAGCATCAGCCCGGCGAGGATCGACAGGATCTCCTTGCGGCTGAAGCGCAGTGCCGTTGGCGGCGGCGGTGCGGGTTCGGGAGCGGCGGTTGTCTGCATTGCTTTGGAAAACATGGGAACCGCGTCGACACTCCGGCGGCCCGCAGCCCGGCATTGCGGGGTTGCGTTCGCCGCCGCGCCGCGCGAGGGTTCGGCAATGCGGGGTTGCGCAAGGGGTGTGCCATGTCCGACGGCAACGGCGTGCGCTGGCAGGACGAGCTCTATGACCTGCTGCGGCGCAACAACGTGACCCAGTTCGCGTACGTGCCGGATGCCGGGCACCGCATCCTGATCGACCGCTCGCTAGCCGATCCCGGCGCCGTCTCGGTGGCGTTGACGACCGAGGAGGAGGGCGTGGCGCTGTTGGCCGGCGCCGATCTCGGCGGCGCCCGCGGCGTCCTGTTGATGCAGTCGAGCGGCACCGGCAACTGCGTCAACATGCTGTCATTGATCAGGGGCGGGCATTTTCCGTTCCTGACGCTGGTCAGCATGCGCGGCGATTTCGGCGAGGGGAACCCGTGGCAATACCCGATGGGCCAGGCGGTCGAGCCGGTGTTGCGGGCGATGGGCGTCATCTGCCTGCGCGTCGAGACGCCGGCGGAGGTCATCCCGACGGTCGGTGCCGCGCTGACGATGGTCTTTCAGGGCGGCAACGCCGTCGCCGTGCTGCTGACGCAAAAGCTGTTGGGCGCGAAGGCGTTCTGAGGAGAAACGAGATGGCTGATTACCCGGCGGGGGTCGACATGGCGGCGGCGATTGCCGCCGGCTTCATCCTCGACCGCCGTGACGCGGTGCCGGCGCTCGTCGGGCGGCATCAGGATTTCCTGTTTGTCACCGGGCTCGCCGGCACGGCGCGCGACATCGCCGCGCTGACCGGGGACGGCGCCCATATCTACACGATGGCGGGAGCGATGGGCGGTGCCTGCACGCTGGGGCTGGGCCTTGCATTGGCGCGGCCCGACAAGCGCGTGCTGGTGGCCACCGGCGACGGCGAGATCCTGATGAATGTCGGGGCATTGGCGACGATCGCCGTCCTGAATCCCGCGAACCTGGCGATCCTCGTCGTCGACAACGGCCATTACGGCGAGACCGGCTATCAGAAGAGCCACACCAGCCTCGGCGTCGACCTCGAAAAGATCGCCGCCGGCTCCGGCCTCAAGCGCACGCTCACGGTCGCCGGCGAGGCGGCGATCGCTGACGGCGCGCGGCTCTTGCGCGAGGGCAACGGCACCGCCTTTGTCGTCGTCAAGGTGAAGCCGGACGACCCGCCGCCCTACAAGCGCAACCTCGACCCCGCCTCGTGCCGCACGCGCTTCCGCACCGCGCTGCTCGGCCAGCCGTGAGGGAAGAGAACGCTTTAACGCAAAGGGCCCTGAGGATACGCAAGGGTGCGAAGGCTTTCTTGGGAGCGAAGCGTAATTAATCACAGTGAGACAGTGAGACAGTGAGAAGCCCGCTGGAAGCCGTCGCTGTCTCACTGTCTCATTGTAATTATGTTATTTATATTTCCGGGGGCTGCGCGCAAAGGCATCTTCGCCTTCGCGTCCTCTGCGTGCCCTTTGCGTCCTCTGCGTTAAAGCGTTTCTTTTCTGACAAGCGCCTCGACGGTGCGGGTGCGGCCTTCCTCGAGGCTCTTCATCGTATTGCGCTGCATCTCCCGGGCGCGCGGGCCGAGGATGAGGTCGGCCGCCACCGGCGGCATCTGGCCGCGCTCGATGCGCTCGCGGTTGCGCCGCTGCTGCGCCGCGATGGCCTCGGTGGTGTCCTCGAAATGCACGATCTCGAAGCCGGCGGCGGCGAGGTCGGCGCGCATCTCGGCCGGCGTCGACAGAAAGCTCGTTTCGCGGCTGGTCGCCCACGGCACCGGGAAATACGGTTCGCCCGCGTCGCCGGCGCAGACGTTCGACAAGGCTAGCCGGCCGCCCGGCCGCAGCGCCCGCCAGGCCTCGCAGTAGAAGCGCGGCTTGTCGGCGATGTTCATCACGACGTTCTGCGAATAGGCAGCATCGAACGACCCGTCCGGCACCGGCAGCGACAGCGCGCTGCCCTTGAGGATGCGGACACGGTCCTCGAGTCTTGCCGCGCGATTCAGCGCCTCCGCGGCCTGGCAGAATTCCGGCGTCAGGTCGACGCCGGTGACGTGCACGCCGCATTTGGCCGCGATCCAGCGCGCCGGACCGCCGATCCCGGAGCCGATATCGAGCACAAGCTCGCCGGGCTGCGGCTTGAGCAGCGCCACCAGCTCCTGCGTCGCCAGCGGCCCGCGCGAATGGAACTGATCGAGCGGCGCCAGCGCATCGATCGTGATTGCCGCGTCCTCGCCATGCGCCTGCCGCAACGCCGCCAGCACGCGCTCAGCGATGCCCACACTGCCGTAGTGGCCGGCGACCTGCTGTTCGGTGGCCATCTGCGCGTCCCTTCCCATTCTGCCGGCGTGATGCTAACGGGTAGCCGAAGTCGATGGGAGCCCTGTCGAGGGAGGAAAGCATGCCGTTGCAGATCGAACGCAAGCAGCCGCAAGGCCTGAACGTCAGGATGCAGCAGGGGAAGCCGGCCTATTCGCACGTCGTCACGGTGAACGGTCCCGGCAAGACGGTCTACGTCGCCGGCCAGCTGGCGCGTGACGCCGACGGCAGCATCGTCGGCCCGGACGACATGCGCGCCCAGCTCGAGCAGACCTTCAAGAACCTCGACCTCTGCCTGAAGGAGGCCGGCGCCGGCTGGGCCGACGTCGTCAAGACCAACACCTTCGTCACCGACTACGAAGCCTTCGCCAAGTGCTCCGACATCCGGATGCGCTATTTCGGGGTCGCCAGCCCGACCAGCACGACGATCCAGATCAGCCGCCTGGCGCAGCCCGAGGCGATGGTCGAGATCGAACTGGTCGCGGTCGTCGCCGATCAATAAGCGGTTGCGCCGAATCCTTGCCGCCGCCGGCGACTGCAGCACGCCCGGCTCTCTATGCCGGAGATTAACCAAATGCAGGGACTGCCGCCCAAAGGCATTCACAAGCTATTGCGGACGCGCTACTGTTCGGCCTGCCTTCGGGGTTCGCCTCGGTTCAACGCACCTTTCGGATGGGGATTGACGAGTGGCGCAATGGACCACGGATACTTCCGCCGATTTGCCGACCGTTGTCGCGAGCTGATGGGACGGACGCACAGCGAGACCGCCAAGGAGCAGCTCAGCCTTTGGGCGGACGAATTCGACGCGCGCGCCGACGCGTTGGATACCGATGGCGCGAGCGACAGCGCTCCCGGCTACGGCCCGCAGCCGGAAGCGGATAGCGACGACCGACCCTGCCACGACGCCCGCCGGTAGCGAGCCCAAGGTGGACGCCGGCCCTCGCCGGTATGACAACAGTGAATCAGGGCGCGGCCTACTTGAAGTGCGGCATCACCTTGTCGCAAATCAGCTGCAATGACCGCATCATCACCTCGGCCGGGATCGCGGCGCCGAAATTGAGTTCGAACAGGATGCCGTCGATCGCCAGCTCGTCCTCGAGTTCCTTCAGCCGGTCGACGACCAGCTGCGGTCCCCCGACAATCACCTTGTCGCGCACGACATCCTCGTAGGTCGCGCGCTTCACCTCTTCGACTTCGGCGCGGCGCCGCGCGTTCGGCGAACCTTCGAGGCGCGTGATCAGCGATTTGTAGCCGGCCATGATGCTCGGCTCGCCCTCGTCGAGCGCCTTCCGGTCGGTCTCGCCGACATGCATCGACAGCCG
>JBLMXS010000282.1:0-2669 GCA_050257895.1 Thiohalocapsa sp. | reverse complement strand
AGCTGCGCCGTGCCCGCGCGGACGAGCGCGCGGCCCTCGTGAAAGCCGTCGCCGAGCTTGCGATAGATGGCGGCCGCGCGCATAGCCTCGTCGTAGTCGGCGGGATCGTCGAGCTCCCTGACGTCGCCGGCCTGCCAGGACAAGAGCCGCGCCCTGACCTGCGCCGGCGTCGTCTTGCGCACCTCGGCGAGCGCCGCCAGCACCCAGCGCCGGTGCTCCAGGACCAAGCCGAGCTCGGTCCACAGCACATGGCTCGAGCCCACGAGGTCGAGGCCGAGCGCGACGTCACCGCCGGGCCCGAACGCCCATTCCAGGGCGCCCCGCAGGTTGTCGACGTCCGCTTCGTAACGCGCGATCCAGCGCTGCGTCGGGGTGGTCTCCCACTCTGCCGTCGCCTGCGCGAAGCGCGCCGCGAAGTGCTGGGCGTGCCGCCGCCGCAGGCGGCGTGCATCGACGAGTTTCTCGCCGGCATACAAGCGGGTGGATTCGAGCAGGCGGTAGCGCGGCTCGCTGCCGGCGACGTCGGTCTGCACCAGCGATTTTTCGGCCAGCGACAGCAGCAGATCGCCGACCTGCGACGCCGCGATCTCCCCGCCGGCGGCGATCTCGCTGATCGAGGTCAGCGCGGCGCTGCCGAGGAAAACTGACAGGCGGGCGAGAAGGAGCTTCTCCGGCGCGCTCAGCAGGCCGTAGCTCCAGTCGATCAGCGCGCGCAGCGTCTGCTGTCGCGGCAAGGCGGTGCGGCTTCCACCGGTCAGAAGGCGGAAGCGCTCGTCGAGCCCGTGCGCGAGCTGTTGCGCCGACAACACCTTGAGCCGCGGCACGGCCAATTCGATCGCCAGGGGGATGCCGTCGAGCCGGCGGCAGATCGATCCCACCGCCGCGGCATTGTCGTCGCTGAGCGCAAATCCGAGCCCGAGCTCCTTCGCTCGCTCGACGAACAGCCGCACCGCGGCGAATTGGCGCGCGTCCGCGGCGGTCAATGTCGTGCCCGCCTCCGGCGCCGGCAAGGACGGCACGCGGATGACGCTCTCGCCCGCGATCGCCAGTCGCTCCCGGCTCGACGCCAGGATCGACACGCGCGGGCAATTGCGCATCAGCGCCTCGACCACGCGCGCGGCTTCGGCGATGACGTGTTCGCAATTGTCGACGATCAGCAGCAGCTCCTTGTGCTTGAGCGCCGCGGCGAGGCTCTCGACCGCGGCGGTCGATGCGCCGAGGCCCGCCCCCAGGACCTCGGCAATGATGGCGGTGACCAGTTGCGCATCGGCGAGCGGGGCGAGCTCGGCGAGCCACACGCCATCGGCATAGCGTTCGAGCAGGCCGCGGCCGGCCTCGATCGCCAGCCGGCTCTTGCCCACGCCGCCCGATCCGGTCAGCGTCACCAGCCGGTGCGCGGCGAGGCGCGCCTTGATGTCGGCGAGCTCGGCTTCACGGCCAATCAGGGTGGTGAGCTGCTGCGGAAGATTGTTGCCGGCGGCACGGCCCCCCGCGCCCGCCGATGCTTCCGCGCCCGCGCCGGAGGCGAAGGCCGGCGCCGCCCCGGGCGGCGCGACGCTCTCGCCCTCGACCTTGGCCACGAAGCGATAGCCGCGCCCGGCGACCGTGAGCAAATAGCGCTCGCCGCCGCCGGCCGCGCCCAGCACCTTGCGCAGCGCGGACACGTGGACCTGGATGTTGTTCTCCTCCACCACGATCCCGGGCCAGACCTCGGCCATGAGCTCGTCCTTGGTGACGAGCTCGCCGTGGCGACTGACCAGCAACAGCAGAATATCGAAGGCGCGCTGGCCGATGGTCACGGGGACGCCGTGCGCCACCAATTCGCGCCGCGCGACCAGCAAGCGGAATGGCCCGAAGACGAAAGCGTCATTCATCGCCATCACCCCGACGGCAGGGACCTCGCCCGCGTTTCCCTGAACCGCAGCGTCAGTCGGTTGCGGCCGTCGCGGCGTTCGTAATGCATGCCGCTGGCAAAGTTGCGCATGAGATGGATGCCGAGGTCGCCAACCTTCGCTTCTGCGAGGGAGGTCGGCATGCGTGGCGGCGGCACCTGGGTCGGATCGAATTCGCGGCCATTGTCCATGATGCGGGCGACCAGCGCTGCGCCGTTGCGCTCGATTTCGACCACGATCTCCAGCCGCTCGTCCCGCGTTCCGCCGTACATGATGACATTGGCCACGGCCTCTTCCAGGCAAAGCTGAACGGCAAACGACACGTCGGACGATGTGGCTTGCCGCGCCCAGCCTTCGAGCCATGCCGCCAGCCGCTGCAATTCGGCAAGATCGTTGCGCAGCACCAGACGTCTGGATTCCATGTTCGACATCGGACTACGATGCCAGCGCTGCCGTCGCAGCGGTTTCGGTTTGATGGATCGGAATCAAGGTATCCAGGCCGGCGCTCTTGAGCACCTTGGCGACGTTGTTGTCGGGGCACAGGATCACCAGCCGGCCGCCTTTTGCGGCGACGATCTTGGCACCGATCAGCAGCACGCGGATGGCATAGGAGGCGAGGAAATTCACCGCCGAGAGATCGACCATGACGCGGGTTTTTTCGGTGACGATCTTGTTGAAGGGAAGCTCGACGACGACCGCGCCGGTGGTGTCGAAGCGCCCGCGCAGGACGACCTTGGTCATGCCGCCCTGGAGGTCCTCAACGGCGATATCCATGCA
>JBLMXS010000281.1:0-6410 GCA_050257895.1 Thiohalocapsa sp. | reverse complement strand
GCACTGTCGCCATGCTGCCTGCGCGGACTGCAGTTTCCCGAGCGTGACGGCCCGCTGACCGGATTTGCCGCGCTGCCGGCAGAGGCCGCCAATGTCGCCGGTCAGAGCGTCGCCGAGGCCGAGAATGCGCTGGGCGCGCGCATCGTTGCGATCGATGGCGCCACCGCGATCGCCGCCGATGATACGATCGCGGCGGCAGCGGCGCTCACGCTCTACGCTCCGCTCGAGCGGCTGATGACGGCGACGCCGCGGCGGCGCCACGCCGTGCAGCGGCCGGGTTGGCGCTTTCGCATGCGGGTGCTCGTGCAGCGGCTCTATGGCCGCCTGCGCCACATCGATCAGTACATCGCGGCCCTCGCCGCCGCCGCCATCGCGCTGTTCTCGGTCGGCTCGTGGCACTTTCGTGACAGCTTCCGCAGCGATTGGCTCACCGCCGCCTATTTCGTCATGTCGACGATCACGACGACCGGCTACGGTGACATCACGCCCCATCACGACGATGTCGGCGATGTCGTGATGGCGATGCTGCTGATGCTGCTGGGCACGATCTTCACCGGCGTCTTCATCGCGGCGGTCGCGGCGCGGCTGACCCGGGCGCAATGGGTGCGCATGCAGGGGCTGCGCCCGATCACCCGGCGCGGCCACATCGTCGTGTGCGGCTGCGGCAGCATCGGCACCGGCGTCATCGACCTCTTGCTCGCCTTCGACATGCCGCTGGTGGTGGTCGAGCAGAACCCCGATGCGGCGCTCGTCGAGCGCGCCCGCGATGGCCGCTTCGATCTGTTGACCGGCGACGCCAGCCGCGACGACACGCTCGATCTGTGCAATCTGATGGCGGCGCACAGCCTGGTGGCGCTGACCAATGTCGACACGCTGAACCTCGAAATCTCGCTCGGCGCGCGCGCCCGCAACCCCGACCTGCCGATCGTGCTGCGCATCGCCGAAGCCGGTTTCGCGGCCTCGATCGCGCGCCATTTCCAGGTGGAGACGACGTTCTCGGTCGAGGCCTTGGCCGCGCCGGTGTTTGCAGGGTTGTCGCGGATGCCGGGAGGGCGCGGCCGCATCGCGATCGGCGACCAGGAATTCGCCATCATCGAAGCGCTGGTCGACCCGGCGGTCGAGCAGGATATGGCGCGCTTCGAGATCCCGCTGGCGATGGTCGGCGAGGGTGGCGAGTTCACGCTGCGGCGCGGCTTCGAGGACGTACCCGCCGGCACCAGGGTCCTGATGCTGGTGCCGCTAGCGCCGTTCCACGACGGCCGGACCAGCGTCGCCGAGATCGTCGAGCGGGTTTACTACCGCTGACAGCCGAAGGCTTCCTGCATGCGATGCGTTAAGCATCAATTTACTGGCAATTTTGCCGTCCACTTCGACAATACCAGGATGACCGACGCGCGAACCGGCGTTATCCGCACCGAACTGCGACGCGATGACCGCTACGCTTGGCCGGCGCTGGAAGTCGTCATCGGCGAGGAGCGCTTTTTCACGATTAACTGGTCGATGCGCGGCGCGCTACTCTATGGCATCTGCGACACGATCGGCACCCGCATCCGCGGCGAGATCGGCGTGCCCGGCGGCAGCGAGGGCCTGCCGTTCGCCGCCACCGTGATCCGTACGGACCTCGACAGCGGCAACTCGGCGATCTGCTTCGAGGATTGCCGCACCGAGCGGATCGAGTTCCACGACTACGCCTGCGCCGCCGCACTGCAATAGGCCTGATTGAGCCACAGGCGCGGCGGTCAGACTTCCAGTTCGCACCAGATCGGGGTGTGGTCGGAGGCGCGGTCCATGGCGCGCGGCGCCTTGTCGATGTCGCAGGCGACGATGCGGTCGGCGGCGTGGGGCGACAGCAGCAGGTGGTCGATCCGCAGCCCCTCGTCGCGGTGCCAGCGGCCGGCCTGATAGTCCCAGAACGTGTAGCGGTGCGGTTCGCGGTGAAAGACGCGATAGGCGTCGGTCAGCCCGAGATTGACGAGGGCGCGGTAGCGGGCGCGGGTCTCGATCCGGCACAGCGCGTCGTCCCGCCAGCCGACCGGGTCGTAGACGTCCTCGTCGGTCGGGCAGACGTTGTAGTCGCCGGCGATGACGCAGGGTATCTCCCGGCGCAGCAGGGTCTGCGCGTGTCCCCATAGCTGCTGCATCCAGTCGAGCTTGTAGCTGAACTTGTCGGTGCCGACCGGGTTGCCGTTGGGGAAATAGGCCGAGCCGACCCGCACCTCGCCCCCCGCACCGCCAGTGGCCCCCGCCGTCCCGAACGAGGCTTCGATATAGCGCGCCTGGTCGTCGGCAAGCCCCGGGAGGCCGCAGACGATGTCGCGCGCCGGCTGCCGCGAGACCAGCGCGACGCCGTTATAGGCGCGCTGCCCAAGCGCCTCGACGCGGTAGCCGAGCCCCTGCAATTCCAGCCGCGGAAAATCGTCGGCCAGGCATTTGATCTCCTGCAGGCACAGCACGTCGGGCTGCGCCTTCTGCAGGAAATCAAGCAGATGCGGCAGCCGCACCTTGACCGAATTGACGTTCCAGCTGGCGATCTTCACGGGCACCGGGGGAGGTCGTAGGATAAGTTGAGCATCGCGCAACCCATCAAAGCTACCGGCGGCGCCAAGTGATGGGTTTCGCTCCGCTCAACCCATCCTACGTTAACTGCCGTCAAATCGAGAAGGAATTGCCGCAGCCGCAGGAGGAGGCGGCGTTCGGGTTCTTGATTTGGAACGAGGCGCCCATCAGGTCCTCGACGAAATCGACCTCCGCCCCCTGCAAGAGGTCGAGCGAGACATCGTCGACGACGACGATGACGCCGTCCTTCTCGAAGACGACATCGTCCGGGTTCTGCTGGTCGTCGAAACTCAGCCCGTACTGAAAGCCGGAGCAGCCGCCGCCGGAGACGGCGATGCGCAGGAAGGCGTCCCCCGCCTCTTCCTGTTCCTTCAAGGCGGCGATGCGGCGCGCCGCGCTGTCGGTGATGACAATGCGGCGATCGCCGGTGGCGTCCGCGACGGTTTCGCTCATGTCCTGCGCGCTCCATCTCGCCGGGCTCGGTGCGACGTAGTATTTAGGCATTGCGGCCCGGTCGTCAAAGCGGGATGCCGTCGACCCGGCCCCTTTTGAGCCATGCGTCGAGCCATAAGGAGCTGATCATGCTGCGGGCAGTGCCCGGCGGGCGCCATGCCGAACCGGAGAATGCTGCGGCCGACAAGCTCGCCTGCCTGCAGGCGCTGGAGAAGAAGGTGCTGTGGCTGTCCACCTGGATGATCCACAACGCCAATCACCTGCGTCCGAGCCGCGACGGGCTCAAAGTCGGCGGCCACCAGGCATCGAGCGCCTCCTTGGCGACGCTGATGACGGCGCTCTACCTCGAAATCATGCGGCCGCAGGACCGCGTCGCGGTCAAGCCGCACGCCGCGCCGGTCTTTCATGCCCTGCAATACCTTTTGGGACTGCAGAGCCGCGACAAGCTCGAACGCTTCCGCGCCTATGGCGGGGCGCAATCCTACCCTTCACGCACCAAGGACGGCGACATCGTCGATTTCTCGACCGGCTCGGTCGGCCTCGGGGTCGGCATGACGCTGTTTGCCTCGCTCGTGCAGGACTACCTGCGATTGCACCGGCTGACCCCCGCGGACGCGGTCCCTGGCCGCATGATCGCGCTTGCTGGCGATGCCGAGCTCGACGAAGGCAACATCTTCGAGGCGCTGCTCGAAGGCTGGAAGCACGATGTTCGCAATTTGTGGTGGGTCATCGACTACAACCGCCAGAGCCTCGACGCCGTCGTCTCGGACCGGCTGTTCGGCCGCATCGACGCGCTGTTCGAGATGTTCGGCTGGCGCGTCGTGACGCTCAAATACGGGCGCCTGCTGCAGGCCGCTTTTGCCAAGCCGGACGGCGAACAGCTTCGCGAATGGATCGACGCCTGCCCCAATTCGCTCTATTCGGCGCTGGTCTACAAGGGCGGCGAGGGTTGGCGCGAGCATCTGCGGCGCGACCTCAACCGCTACCCCGGCATCCGCGCCATCCTCGAGGAGCATGACGACGCGGCGCTGGCGCAATTAATGACCAATCTCGCCGGCCACGACATGGGCTCGGTGCTCGACGCTTTCCATGCCGTCACCGACGACCAGCCGACGTGCTTCATCGCCTACACGATCAAGGGCTACGGCCTGCCGTTCGCCGGCCACAAGGACAACCATGCCGGGCTGATGAATCAGCAGCAAATGGAATCCTTCCAGGCCAGCATGGCGGTGCCGCCGGGGGCGGAATGGGAGCCGTTTGCCGGGCTCGACATGCCGCCGCCGCTGCTCGCCGATTTTCTCGCCGCAGTGCCGCTGGCGCAGGCCGGCAATCGCCAGCGGAAGACGCGGTCGATCGCGGTGCCGGCCGAGCTGGCGGTGCCGCGCGGCCGGGTCCTGTCGACGCAGGAGGCGTTCGGCCGGCTGCTCGGCGAGCTTGCCCAGAGCGATCAAGAGATCGCCGGCCGCATCGTCACGACCTCGCCCGACGTCACCGTCTCGACCAATCTCGGCGCCTGGGTCAACCGTCGCGGCATCTTCGATCGCGCCGAGCGAGCCGACATCTTTCGCGAGGAAAAGGTCGTCTCGGCGCAACGCTGGTCGATGATGCCGCAGGGCCAGCACATCGAGCTCGGCATCGCCGAGAGCAACCTGTTCCTCAACCTGGCGGCGCTCGGCCTGGCGGGGCCGCTGTTCGGGGCGCGGCTGTTGCCCATCGGCACGCTCTACGACCCGTTCATCAAGCGCGGCCTTGACGCCCTCAACTACGCGCTCTACCAGGATGCCCGCTTCATCCTGGTGGCGACCCCGTCCGGCATCACGCTGGCGCCCGAGGGCGGCGCCCACCAGTCGGTGGTCGAGCCGCTGATCGGGCTCGGCCAGCCCGGCCTTGTCGCTTACGAGCCGGCCTACGCCGACGAGCTGGAGGTGCTGCTGCGATGGGCGCTCGCCGAAATCCAGCGCGAGGACGGCCAATCGGTCTATCTGCGGCTGTCGACGCGGCCGCTCGAGCAGCCCGAGCGGCGGCTCGATGGCGCGCCCGGAGCCGCGACCGGGGCCGCGCTTGGCGATGCGGTCGTCGAGGGCGGCTACTGGCTGCGCCCGCCGGCGCCGGGGGCCGAGCTGGCGATCGCCTATTGCGGGGCCGTCGCGCCGGAGGCGATCGCCGCGCATCTCGCGGTGTGCGAGGATGTGCCCGGGACGGGGCTGCTGGCCGTGACCTCGCCCGGCCGCCTGCACCGCGACTGGCTGCGGGCGCAGCGCGAGGGCGGCGGCAGCGCGATCGACCGGCTGCTGGCGCCGCTGCGGCCGGGCGCTGCGCTCGTCACGGTGACCGACGGCCACCCGGCGACGCTGTCGTGGCTCGGGGCGGTCGGCCCCGGCGCCGCCGGCGCCGCCGGTACTATCGTGCCGCTCGGTGTCGACGCGTTCGGCCAATCCGGCGACATTCTGGACCTTTACCGCGTCTACGGGCTCGACAGCGAGGCAATCATCGATGCCGCGGCGCGCGCCTGTCTGCGGCTGCGACGCAATTAACCGCGCCTTAACCGGCAGTGGCGCCTTCTTGCCACAGCCGGCCGGGACCGGCGTCAGCGGCTCAACCCGGAGTAAACGCCTATTGCGGCTGACGACTAGGCTTTGCTATGGCCTGCGGTTAACGATGCGCCGTCCGCAAAGCGGCGATGGCTTCCGCTCATCATCCGCAAGTTGTAGGTTGACAAGGATAATTTCCGCGAACCGGGCGGCCGCCGCCGGTCGGATCTGGGCTCCGGCCGGGGGTCCGGCGGAGCCGTGTCACCACCGTCGTGCTGGTTGAAAGCAATGGCTCATTCAGAGGACGTCGATCGCTTGTTCTCCTGGCTGAAGGCGCCGGCGCTGCATTATCGCGAGTTCGTGCCGCAGCGTGAGGTCGCGGACGCCGTCGCCACCTGGCCGGTGGCGTACCGGGCGGCGGTGCAGGCCGGCGTCGCGGCTGAGCAGGCGCCGCCGCAGGGCGACAGCGTTGCCAAGGAGCGCTTGGCGCGCGACCGGATGACCCTGCCGACGCGGCCGGTGCAGCACCTCCCGCCCGACGAAGCAGCGCCCTACGAGCCGCCGCCCGAGGCGACCAGCGGGCCGACCAGCGAGTGGGCCAGCGAAATGAGGTCGGAGGCCGATCTCGCGCCGAGCCCCGAGGGGGAGCCGGCAGCGCCCCAATGGGTGAGCCCGGAGCGGCGCGAGGCGCGGCCGGTCCCGACCGCTGGCGGCGAACCGGAAATCAGCGGCTTCGCGCCGCCGCCGCGGCTCGGCTTTCCGGTCGAGAATTTGGTCGGCCGGGTCGCGCTGGTATGGCCGCCGCCGGCGACGCCGACGACGGAGTTCCCGACGATCCCGCTGGCGCCGCCAAACGCCGCCAATCCGGTG
>JBLMXS010000280.1:0-36398 GCA_050257895.1 Thiohalocapsa sp. | reverse complement strand
CCCGCGGCGGCGGCCCGCGCCACGGTGCGGCCAGTTCGAAGATCGCCTCGGCGAAGCCGTGCCAGCTGACCGCCCCGGCGCCGGCGAAATTATAGGTGCCCCAGCGCGCCTCGCCTGCCGCGATCTGCCGCACGATGCGGGCGATCGCGGCGGCGATGTCGGCTGCGCTGGTCGGCGATCCGACCTGATCGGCGACGACGCGCAGCACCGGCCGCCCGTCCGCCAGCCGCAGCATCGTCTTGACGAAATTGTTGCCATGCGCGCTGTAGACCCAGGCGGTGCGCAGGATCACGTGCTGCGGCAGGAGCCCGCGCACCGCCCGCTCGCCGGCCTCCTTGCTCTGCCCGTAGGCGCCCAGCGGCCGCACCGCGTCGTCCTCGCGGTAAGGCCCTTCCTTGCTGCCGTCGAACACGTAATCGGTCGAGAGGTGGACGAGCGGGATGCCGGCATCGCGACAGGCGGCCGCGAGATTAAGCGGCCCGGTGCAGTTGCCGGCCCAGGCCCGATCGGTCTCGCTCTCGGCGCGGTCGACGGCGGTATAGGCGGCGGCGTTGACGACGACATCCGGTGCCTCGCGGGGAACGGCCGCCGCGACGGCCTCGCGCCGCGCGATGTCGAGTTCGGCATGGGTGAAGGCGGCAATCCGGTAGGATTGGGGCCAGGCGCGCCGGCATAGCTCATGGCCCACCTGCCCGCCGGCGCCGAGGATCAGCAGCTTCATCGCCGGTCGAGACGCGCGCTAGTAGCGAAAAGCGGCCGGCAACTCGGCGAGACGCGGCTGCCGCCGGTCCTTGTCGGAGAGGATCGCCGCCGCCGCTGTCACCGGCCAGGCGATGCTCAGCTCCGGATCGTCCCACGCCAGGCCGCGGTCGTGCTCGGCCGAATAGTAGCGGTTCACCTTGTAGATGATCTCGGTGTTGGGCTCGAGGGTGCAGAAGCCATGCGCGAACCCCTCCGGCACGAACAGCTGGTTGCCCTCGGCGGCGCTCAGCACGACCGCGACATGGCGGCCGTAAGTCGGCGACCCGCGCCGCAGATCGACCGCAACGTCGAAGACCGCGCCGGCCGCAACCCGCACCAGCTTCGCCTGGCTCATCGGCGGCAGCTGGAAATGCAGCCCGCGGACAACCCCGGGCTCGACCGAGAGCGAATGGTTCTCCTGCACAAACGGCACGTCGATGCCGTTCCGGTGCAGCACGTCCTCGCGAAAGATCTCGGCAAAGAAGCCGCGCGGGTCGCGATGCCGGACCGGGCGGATTTCCTTTACCTCCGGGATTTCGGTCGAGGCCACGTACATCGAAGGGACCCTTTATCGCCATGGAACGGAAACGCCGGAAGTTTATAGCCGCAACCCGATGACAGGCGGAAGGCGCTCCGCCACAGGCGGCACGCCTGCCGCGATAAAAATTCAAAGCCTGTGAAGAGCCTCACACCGGTGACGGGAATTACCGCTGCACAATTCTTGCGACGGCTGAATTGCATTTTCCATCACTCGCCATTTGCGGGGGCCATCGATGAGTGCGTCGCTGCTGATATGCCTCGGCCTGCTGGCCGGAGCCGGTGCCGGGTTTCTCGCGGGGTTGATCGGGATCGGCGGCGGTATCGTCATCGTCCCGGTGGTCTATTACGGGCTCGTCACATCGGGAGTGTCGGCAAACGAGGCGGCGCATATCGCGGTCAGCACGTCGCTGGCGGCGATCGTCCCGACCGCGATCGTGTCGTCGATCGCGCATTGGCGCGCCGGCAATACCGACTTCGCCTTTCTGCGCGATTGGGGCCCGGGGATCGTGCTCGGCGTCATCGTCGCGCAGCTGATGGCGCCGCATTTGCGCGGCAGCTTGTTGACCGGCGTTTTCGCGCTGTTCTGTCTCGCCGTTGCGGCGCGCTTTGCGCTTCCCGGCGTGTTCAAGCCATTGCTCGCCGAGCCACCGGGCGGCCGCTTCACCCATGTCGCCGGCGCCGGGATCGGCATTGTCTCCGGGCTGGCCGGGGTGGGCGGCGGCATCCTCACCAATGTCGTGATGACGCTGTCCGGCGTGTCGATGCACAAGAGCATCGGCCGCGCCGCCGCCGCCGGGCTGGTCGTCAGCATACCGGCGACGATCGTCGCTCTCGGGCAGGCCGTCTGCTCCGACAGCGGCGCCTGCAGCATCAGCCTGCCGATGTGGGTCTGCATCGCCCCGGCACAGGCGACTGCGGCCTGGATCGGCGCGCAGCTCGCGCAGCGCATCACCGCCGACCAGCTGAGCCGCGTCTTCGGCGGCGCCCTCGCGGCGACCGGGGCTGTGATGCTGCAATCCAGAGTCGGGTGGCCGTGGTGAGCGAGATGCAGCTGTCGCAAATGACGGTCGGGCTCGCGCTGGCGATGAGTGCGATGCTGGCACTGAGGATCGAGCCGGACCCGCTGCTGTCGTATCTGGCGGAACCAGCGGCACCCGCGTCGCGGTGGCTGCCGGGCGGACTGCTCTGCCTACTGGCGCTGGCGTCAACCGGGTTCGCGATCCTCCACCCGGAGCAATTCGCCGTGTTGGCCTGGTAGTCGGCGCCTGGTGATTAAGAGCTTTGTCCAATCAGGTCGCAGCGCCTCCCCAAACCGAGGGGCAATCGCTACTGAACGGATGCCGCTCTAGCCGCCGGCGTGGGGCAGCCATTCCTCGAGGCGTTGCGCAGCTTCGGCAACCTCCTCGCTGCTGCCGGCGAAGGACAGGCGCAGCCAGCGGTCGCCGTGCAGCGGATCGAAATCGCGGCCCGGCGTCGTTGCGACGCCGATCTCATCGAGCATGCGCACGCAGAACGGCGCGCTGTCGCTGGTCAATGCCGACACGTCGGCATAGAGGTAGAAGGCACCCTCGGCCGGCGCGACGCGCTGCAGCCCGGCCCGGGCAAGCGCCGCCAGCAGCCGGTCGCGATTGCCGCGGTAGCGCGCGACATGCGCGTCGAGCTCGGCCCGGCATTGGAACACCGGCAAGGCCGCCAGCTGCGACAGGGCAGGCGGCGAGATGTAGAAATTCTGCGCCAAGCATTCGACCGCACGCGCCAGGTCGGCCGGAACAACCATCCAGCCGAGCCGCCAGCCGGTCATGCTGTAATATTTCGAGAACGAGTTGATGACGATCGCCTGTTGGCTGAAGGCGCGCGCGGTCTCTGCCGCCGCCTCGTAGGTGATGCCGTGGTAGATCTCGTCGGAGACGAGGCGAATGCCGCGATCGCGGCAGTAATCGCACAGGCGCTGCAGCGCCGCCGGCGCGATCATCGTGCCGGTCGGGTTGGCCGGACTGGCGACGATCAGCCCGGCGATGTCGCACGCGGCCTCCAGCAGTTCGGGGTTGGGCTGGTAGTGCGCGTTCTCGCCGACCTCGAGCAGCACCGGCTCGAGACCGAGCGCCGTCAGGATGTTGCGGTAGGCGGGATAGCCGGGGCTCGCCAGAGCCACCCGCTCCCCCGGCTCGAAGGCGGCGAGGAAGGCGAGCTGGAAGGCGGCCGACGAGCCGGTCGTGACGACAATCTCGCCGGGCTCGACCGCGACGCCGTAGCGCTCGCGGTAATGCGCGGCGATTGCGGCGCGCAACGGCGCAATGCCGAGCGCGTCGGTGTAGCCGATGCGGTCGCCGGCCAGCGCCGCGCGCGCCGCCTCCAGCACCGGCTGCGGCGCCGGGGTGCCGGGCTGGCCGACTTCGAGGTGGATGACCGGATGCCCTTCAGCCTCGCGGGCGTTGGCGGCGCGCAGCATGTCCATCGCGATGAACGGCGGCACTAGCCCGCGGCGGGAGGGGCCGAGGATGCGTCGGCGGCTCATCGCGTCATCCTGCGGGAGAGAGTTGCCATTGGCGAGCGGCTTTCGTTATGACGGGGCGCTATGACGAGTGGCCCTCAGCGGCCACCTGACTATTTTGGGGACGCAAGTTCATGCCAGAAAAGTTGCCGGTTCTGGTCGGAATGTCCGGCAGCCTGCGCGCCGGTTCCTATTCCAACGCGATCCTCCAGACCTTGCGCGAGAAATTCGCGGCCCGCGCCGATCTGCGGCTCTATGATTTGGCGTCGGTGCCGCTCTACAACCAGGATTTCGAGGGCGACAAGCGGCCGCCGGAGGTGAAGCGCCTATTGGCCGAGATCGCGGCGGCGGACGGGCTGGTGCTGTGCGCGCCGGAGTTCAACCACAGCATCCCCGGCGTCCTCAAGAACGCGATCGACTGGGCGTCGCGGCCGGCTTTCGAGTCGGTCCTGGCTTACAAGCCGGTGGCGGTCATGGCGACCTCGCGCGGCCCACTCGGCGGCGCCCGCTGTCTCGAACACATGCGGGTCGCGCTCGACTCGTGCCTGGCGCGCATTGCGCTGGCGCGCGAGGTCATCATCACCGCCTGCGAAAGCAAGATCCGCGACGGCCGCCTCGTCGACGAGGCTTCCCTCGGCTTCGCCTGCGGCGCGATCGAGGCGCTGTTGTCGGAGATCGCCCTGCGGCAGACGGCGAAGGCGGCGCAATAGCGGCCCGCAGCTGACATTCCGGGTCATGGCCGGGCTCGACCCGGGCATCCACGCGCAGCAGGAAGGACTTCGCCGGCTCTCGTGGATGGCCGGGTCAAGCCCGGCCATGACAGTGTGTTGAACGGGTACGCTCTTCTAGCGCGCCGGCTGCATCCGAGGGCAGGCGATCTGCATCAACCGGCGGCACTGGCGGCCATTGGCCGGCGTGTGGCGTTATTTACGGTATCGGCAGCGGGATTGCGCTGGATCAACCGGCGTTCGCTGCCGATCGCATAGGATCGAACGATCGACGGCAGGAGGTATCGGATGCAATTGCCGCTGCAGATCACATTCCGCCAGATGGACCCGTCACCGGCGTTGGAGGCGCGCATCCGCCAGCGCGCCGAGGAGCTCGAACGGTTCTGCGACCGCATCATCTCGTGCCGCGTCGTTGTCGAGCACAAGAACCGCCGGCATCAGCAAGGCAACATCTACGAGATCAAGGTCGATCTGAGCATCCCCGGTCACGAAATCGTGGTCGGCCGCGAACCCGCCCGCAACCATGCGCACGAAGACCCCTATGTCGCGGTGCGCGATGCGTTCGACGCCGCCCGCCGCCTCGTCGAAGACCACACCCGCCGGCGGCGCGGCGAAGCCAAGACGCATGCCGTCCCCGATCATGGCCGCATCGCGCGGCTCCTGCCGGACCGCGATTGCGGCTTTATCGAGACTCCGGCCGGCGAGATCTATTTCCATCGCAACAGCGTCGCCAACGACGGGTTCGACAAATTGGAGGTCGGCGCCGAGGTGCGCTACGTTGCGCAGGAAGATGAAAGCCCGGAGGGGCCGCAGGCCAGCACCGTGGTGCCGCTCGGCAAGCACCACCTGCCGCCGACCGAAACCGTGCGCAGCACCTGAGGGAGTACGAGGTCGGCCGCCGCTGCGAATTTCGGACCGCGGGCGTCCCGCCCGCTGCGGGCCGGAGGCCCGCGGTCCTTTAGGTCAGCAGAGGCCGCGCAGATCGGACCGCAGCCGGTTTTCCGCGCCGTCGGCAAACAGCGAATCGATCGCCGCGTGTTCCTGCCGCCATAACGGCAGTGCGGCGGCGAGCGCCTGTCGGCCGGCCGGTGTCAAGCGCAGCCGGCGGTGGCGGCGGTCGCCGTCGTCAACCGTAACCTGCACGAGGCCGCGACGTTCGAGCGGCTTCAGCGCCGCCGTCAGCGTCGTGCGGTCCATCGCCAGCAACGCCGCGACGGCGCCGATCGTCGGCGGCGCCGGCCGGTTGAGCGACATCAACAGCGAGAACTGGCCGTTGGTCAGCCCGACCGCCCGCAAGACGTCATCGAAACGGCGGGCAACCGCGCGCGCCGCGCGCTGCAGATGCAGGCACAGGCAGCGGTCGCGGACCTCGATCGTCGTCGCGAAGGAAGGTGCTTCGGCAGGGCTTGACATGCCGCTAAATATGTTGATACCAACCTATTACGTCAATGGAGAAACGCATGCCGACGGTCTCGTTCACCAGCGCCTTGCAGCGCTTTCTCCCGGCGCCGCCGGCCCAGGTCGGGGGCGGCACGGTGCGCGAGGCGCTGGCCGAGGCGTTCACCGCGCGCCCGGCACTGCAGAGCTACATCCTCGACGATCAAGGGGCATTGCGGCGGCACGTTGTGGTCTACGTCAAGGGCGAGCCGGTCGGCGACCGCAGCGGGCTGAGCGATCCGGTCGGCCCGGATGACGAGATCTACGTGTTCCAGGCGCTGACCGGCGGGTGAGGGAAGGGGAGATTGGCAATGACGCAGCGTCTGTATATCGGGACGCGCAAGGGGCTGTTTACGCTGACGCCGGCGGCGCGCGGCTGGGACATCGTCGACGTCGCGTTTCTCGGCGACCCGGTCAGCGCGGTGCTGGCCACCGGCGATGATCTGTGGGCGGCGCTCGATCTCGGCCATTTCGGCGCCAAGCTGTGGCACCGGCAGGCGGAAGCAGCCTGGCAGGAGCTGGCGGTGCCGACCTATCCGGCAAAGCCGGCGGACGCCGGCGACGATCCCCATCCCTGGTCGCTCGGGCAGATCTGGGTGCTGGAGCCGGGCGGCGTGCCGGGCCGGCTGTGGGCCGGCACAATGCCGGGCGGCCTCTTCCGCTCCGACGATGACGGGCGCTCGTGGTCGCTCTGCGAGGCGCTGTGGCAGATGCCGGAGCGGCGGCGCTGGGGCGGCGTCGCCGGCGGCGAGCAGCCCGGCATCGCCTCGGTGCTGGTCGATCCCCGCGACCCGAACGACATCCGCATCGGCGTCTCGACCGCGGGGGTGTGGGCCAGCCCTGACGGCGGCGCCTCGTGGCGCATCATCAATCACGGGATGTACGCCGAATACATGCCGCCGGAATTGCGCGGCGAGCCGATCGCACAGGACGTCCACCGGCTGGCGCGCTGCCGGGCACAGCCGGATGTCGTGTGGTGCCAGCATCACAACGGCGTCTTCCGCTCGACCGACGGCGGCGGCAACTGGCAGGAGCTGGCGGCGATCCGCCCGGCCAAGTTCGGCTTTGCCGTCGCCGCGCATCCGCGCGACCCGGACACCGCTTGGTTCGTGCCGGCGATCAAGGACGAGCGCCGCATTCCGGCCGACGGCAAGCTCGTCGTTGCGCGCACCCGCGACGGCGGCAACAGCTTCGAGGTGCTGAGCGAGGGCCTGCCGCAGCGCCATGCCTACGACCTCGTGTGGCGGCATGCGCTGGCGGTGGACAGGACCGGCGAGCGTCTCGCCTTCGGCTCGACCACCGGCGGGCTGTGGACCTCCGAGGACGGCGGCAATTGCTGGACGATGGTCGACGCGCGGCTGCCGCCGATTGCGGTCGTGCGCTTTGCCGACGCCTAACCCAGAGAGAGGAGAGCAGCGGATGCGGTTCATGGTTCTCGTCAAGGCGGACAAGAACAGCGAGGCCGGCGTGCTGCCGAGCCCCGAGCTGATTGCCGAGATGGGCAAGTTCAACGAGGCGCTGGTACAGGCAGGCGTGATGCTCGCGGCCGAGGGGCTGCATCCCACATCGAAGGGGGCGCGGGTGAAATTCGCCGACGGCAAGACGAGCGTCAGCGACGGCCCGTTCGCCGACGATCCGGAAACGCTGCTCGCCGGCTTCTGGCTGTGGCAGTGCGCCTCGAAACAGGAGGCGATCGACTGGATCAAGCGGGCGCCATTCCGCGACACCGAGATCGAGATCCGCCAGGTCTTCGAGGCCGCAGATTTCGGCGACCAGATGACGCCCGAACAGCGCGCGGCCGAGGAGCGGCTGCGGGCGCAGGCGGCGGCGAAGAACTGATCCCTACCGAAAGGACCATAAAGATGCAGCTGAACCCCTACCTGTTTTTCGACGGCCAGTGCGCCGAGGCCTTCAACTTCTACGCCGATGTGCTGCGCGGCAAGGTCGAGGCAATGATGACGAGCGAGGGCATGCCGGGCAGCGAAAACATCCCGCCGGAGCAGCGCGGGCGCATCATGCATGCCCGCCTCAGCTTCGGCGACAAGGTGCTGATGGGCTCGGACTGCCCTGCCAACCAATGGCAGCCGATGCAGGGCTTCTCGCTAACGGTCAGCGTCGACGAGCCGGCCGAAGCCGAGCGCATCTTCGCGGCGCTGTCGCCCGGCGCCACTGTGCGGATGCCGATCGAGGAAACCTTCTGGGCACGGCGGTTCGGCATGCTGGTCGACCGTTACGGCACGCCGTGGATGATCAACTGCGAGAGACCCGGCCACTGAAGAAGAGCTTCACGCCCCCCCTCGCCCTGTCCCTCTCCCCGCCAGCGGGGAGACGGCACGCATTTGCGCCGCTTCGGTCCATTCTCCCTCTCCCCGCTTGCGGGGAGAGGGCAGGGGTGAGGGGCTCCTCGCCACGACTCCAATGCGCGTGGCTGCGGTCGGCTGTTCCGCTCCCGGCCATCGTGCTCTAGGCTCGCTCCCGTGACTTGTCGCGGGAGGGGGCTTTGCCGGGCGTGCTCGATGGTATCCGCGTTCTCGATTTCGGCCGCTACATCGCGGGACCGTTTTGCGCCGCGCTGTTGGGCGATCTCGGCGCCGAGGTGATCCGCATCGAGCGCATCGGCGGCGGCGAGGACCGCTTTTTCATCGCGGTGGGCGGCGGCGAAAACGGCGGCGGCGCGATGTTTCTCGCGATGAACCGCAATAAGCGCGGCATGACGCTCGACCCGGCAGCACCAAAGGGCCGCGAGATCGTCAAAAAGCTTGTCGCCACCGCCGACGTCGTCGTCGCCAACCTGCCGCCGGCGGTATTACGCTCGCTGGCACTCGACCTCGACAGCCTGCGCGCGACCAGGCCCGACGTCATCCTGACCACCGTTACCGGCTTCGGCGCCGGCGGCCCGCTCTCCAACAAGCACGGCTTCGATGGCATCGGCCAGGCAATGAGCGGCGCCGTCTACCTCTCGGGTACGCCGGAGCAGCCGATCGCCTTGAAGGTGCCGTGGGTCGATTTCGGCACTGCCTGCCTGTCGGCGTTCGGGACGCTGGCGGCGCTCCTGGAGCGCGGCAAGAGCGGCCATGGCCAGAAGGTCGAGGGGGCGTTGCTGCGCACCGCAATCGCCTTCGCCAATTCGCTCCTGATCGAGCAGGCGCTGACGCAGGCCAACCGCGTCGCGACGGTCAACCGCGGCTTCAACTCGGCGCCGGCCGATTACTTCCGCACCAAGGACGGCTGGATCGTCGCCACCGTGATCGGCCAGCCGATGTTCCGCCGCTGGTGCCGCATGATCGGCGAGGAGCATTGGCCGGGCGACCCGCGCTTTGCCGACGACCAGGCGCGCGCCGATCACGGGGAGATCATCTCGGCCCGCATGGCCGAGTGGTGCGCCGTGCGGACCTCGGCCGAGGCACTGGCCGAATTGGAAAAGGCCAGCATCGTCGCCGGCCAGGTCTATGCGCCGCAGCAGGCGCTCGACGACGCCCATATCCGTGCCGCCCATCTGCTGGAGGAGCGGGCGTATCCGGGTCTCGACAAGCCGGTGCCGTTGGCGCCGACCCCGATCGATTTGTCGGAAACGCCCGGCAGCTACCGCCGTCCGGCGCCGCTGCTCGGCGAGCATACCGACGAGATTTTGGCCAGTCTCGGCTACTGCGCCGCCGAGATCGCCGAACTGCACGCCGAGAAGGTGGTGTGATGAGCAAGGCCTTCGTCAAGGAAAGCGACGACGACGCGGCCGAACTGCCCGACGAGGCGCCGGCCATCCCCGCCGGCCTCAAGAACTACATGACGCCCGGCGGCCACCGCCAGATGCAGGAAGAGCTGCGCCGGCTCGTGCGCGAGGAGCGGCCGAAGGTGGTCGAGGTGGTGGCGTGGGCGGCGGGTAACGGCGACCGCTCGGAGAATGGCGACTACATCTACGGCAAGCAGCGGCTGCGCGAGATCGACCGCCGCATCCGCTTCCTGACAAAGCGGCTGGAGGCCGCCGAGATCGTCGATCCGGCCAGGCAGACGCGGCGGGACCAGGTGTTCTTCGGCGCCACCGTTACCTATGCCGATGCCGAGGGCGCCGAGCGCACCGTGACGCTCGTCGGTATCGACGAAGCCGACCTCGACCAGGGCCGCGTCAGCTGGGTCTCGCCGATCGCCCGCGCCCTGATGAAGGCGCACGAAGGGGACGTCGTCGAATTGCGCACGCCGCACGGGATGGAGCGCATCGAGGTGATCGAAATCCGCTACGACGCCCCGACCTGAGAAACCGCCTCTCCCGCACCGCGGGAGAGGGAGGGACCCAGTCCGGAGGGCTGGGAGGGTGCGGGCGAAAGCGACGTGGGCTCCGGAATTTCGCCGCCTCACCCCAACCCTCTCCCCCGATGGGCCGATGGGGGAGAGGGGGCAAAACGGACCTGCCTTGCATCGGTGCGGGTTCCGGGCGGCGGCATGTTGCGCTATGGCTTCGCGCGGACCGCGCATGGAAGGAACCTCAACAAATGCCCCGCAGCGTCGCCCGCCTCTTAGCCGAGAGCCTCGAAGCGCATGACGTCGACCAGATCTTTTGCGTGCCCGGCGAGAGCTATATCGGGCTGACCAGCGCCCTCATCGAGCGCAACTCGATCCGCGTCATCGTCTGCCGCCACGAGGGCGGCGCCGGCTACATGGCGGTCGCCGACGGCCGGCTGCGCGCGCGCGCCGGGGTCGCCGTCGTCTCGCGCGGCCCCGGCCTGTCGAATGCGATGGTGGCGCTGCATTCGGCCTATCACGACGCGACGCCGATGGTGATGCTGGTCGGCCAGGTCGAGCGCGCCGATTTCGGTCGGCTCGCGCTGCAGGAGCAGAACTATTCCCGCCTCCTGTCCGACGTCACCAAGGCGGTGATCGAGGTCAACGAGCCGCAGCAGGCCTCGGAAGCGATGGCGCGCGCCTTCCACCTCGCCGAAAACGGAACGCCGGGGCCGGTCGCAGTGATCCTGCCCGAGGACATCTTCGATGCCGAGACCGACGCCGAATTGAACCCGCCGCGGCCGCACGCCGGCGCCGGTCCGCGCGCCGAGGACCTCGACCGGCTGGCCGATATGCTGGAGAAGGCCGAGCGGCCGCTGGTGCTGGTCGGCGGCGCGCTGATGGCCGACGCGGTGCGCGACAACGCCGTGTTCGCCGATCTCAACCGGCTGGCTGAGACGTGGGTGCTGTCGATCAGCCCGACCCATCGCCGGCCGCAGCTGTTCGACGCGGCGCACCCGAATTTCGGTGGCTACATGGGGATCCGCGTACCGCCCGAGCTGATCGGGGAGATGAAGAAGGCCGACCTGATGGTGGCGCTCGGCGAGCGCATGACCGATACGGTGAGCCAGTCCTACACCTTTCCGAAAGCGCCGCAGCCGCAAATGCCGTTCGTCCATATCTGGCCCGACGCCAACGAGGTCGGCCGCGTCTGGCGCCCCGATCTCGGCATGGCGTGTAGCGGCTCCGAGGTGATCCGTGCGCTGCTGCGCTGCGGCCCCCCCGCTGAGGCGCAGAAGCGCCGGGAATGGGTCGCCGGGCTCAATGCCATCCACCGCAAACTGCTGGCGAAGGAATGGGAGCCGACCAGCGACGGCGTCAATTTCGCCGCGATCGTGTGCGAGGTCGACAAGCACCTCGCGCCCGATGCGACGGTGACCACCGACGCCGGCAATTTCGGCAGCTTCGTCCATCGCTATATCGGCTTCCGCCAGGGGCAGGTGTTCCTGTCCTCGGTGGTCGGCGCGATGGGCTCGGGGATGCCGATGGCGGTGGCGGCGGCGCTCAGGCGGCCGGGGACCCAGGTGGTCGCGTTCCTCGGCGACGGCGGCACGCTGATGTCGGGCAACGAGATCGCGACGGCCCGCCAGTACGGCGTCAATCCGATCATCATCATCTCCGACAACGGCATGTACGGCACGATCGGCATGCATTCCTATGTGCGCTATCCCGAGCGCGCCTTTATGGAGGGGACGCGCCTCACCAACCCCGATTTCGCCGCCTGGGGCCGCTCGTTCGGCGCCGAGGGGATCACCATCAGGAGCGAAGCTGAGGTCAAGGACGGCATCGCCCAGGCCTTCGCGGTCAAGACGCGGCCGGTCGTCGTGCATTGCCTGACTTCGGCGATCCAGATGAGCGCCTGGCGCCGCTACACCCGCTCGGAAACCCTGCCGTAGTACCGGGACCGCGGGCGTCCCGCCCGCTGCGGGCCAGAGGCCCGCGGTCCGGTTGATCCTGCGCAACGCACCGCATGTCATTTCTTTCGTCCGCCGCGATGCTGGCGCCGTTTCGGGTGCGCAGCTTCCGCTTCCAGTTTCCCGCCGATCTCGCGACCTCCTGGGGGATCGAGATGGAGAACCTGGTGCTCGGCTGGTACATCCTGGTGGCGACCGGCTCGGTCTTGGCGCTGACTTTGTACTGGGCCTTGCAATACCTCGGAACGCTGCTGGCGCCGCTGTTCGGCATGCTCGGCGACCGCTTTGGGCAGCGCCGCATCCTCTGCCTGATGCGGGCGCATTATGCGGTGCTTAGCGCCGTCGCGGCGGCGCTCGCGGTCACCGGCAATCTCCGGCCGCTCTACGTCTTCGTCATCGCCGGTCTCTCGGGGCTGGTGCGGCCTTGCGACCAGGGCATGCGCAACGCGATGGTGGCGGCGACCATGCCGGCCGACACGCTGATGGCGACGATGGGGGTGTCGCGGACCACCTCCGACTCGGCCCGCATCGTCGGCGCGCTGACCGGCGCCGGGTTGTTTGCCGCCTTCGGACTCGGCCCGGTCTACCTGGCGATCGCCGGCTTCTACCTCGGCGGCTTCGGACTGACGCTCGGCATCGCGCCGGTGCGACCGCATCCGCTGCCGCGCGACGCCGAGATGCCGTCATTGTGGCGCGACCTGCGCGAGGGCCTGTCCTATGTCTGGGACACGCCGTGCTCGCTGGCGGCGATGTGGCTCGCCTTTCTCGTCAACCTGACCGCCTTCCCGTTGACCGGCGGCCTTCTCCCCTATGTCGCGAAGGATGTCTACCGCATCGGCCAGACCGGGCTCGGCACGCTGATCGCCAGCTTTGCGGCGGGCTCGCTGTTCGGCTCGATCGCGGTCAGCCTTGCCGGCCGCACGCTGCGCCCGGGCCGCATGATGATCCTCTTCGCGCTCGCCTGGTACGCCGCGCTTCTCGTCTTCGTGCAGATGAAGAGCCCGGTCAGCGGCCGCATGGTGCTGCTGGTCGCCGGCGTCGCGCAGAGCCTCAGCCTGGTGCCGATGTCGGTGATGCTGCTGCACAGCGCCGGCGAGCGTTTTCGCGGCCGCGTCATGGGGGTGCGGATGCTGGCGATCTACGGTGTGCCGATCGGGCTGTTGGCGGCGGGCGCGCTGATCGAGCGGCTCGGCTTCGCGGTGACGGCCTCGCTCTACTGCCTGGTCGGCGCCGGCCTAACGCTGCTGATCGCGCTGCATTGGCGCGCCGAATTGTGGCCGCGCGACGCGCCGGCCAACATGCGGTAAGCCTCGCCCTCGTCATTGCGAGGAGCGGAGCGACGAAGCAATCTCGATCGGTGTCGCGGGTCGTCGCCGAGATTGCTTCGCTGCGCTCGCAATGACAGCCTGTTATCGAAAAAACGGGAGGAGGCCGATGAAGAAGGTCGAGATCGCCGCCTATGGCGTGCCGGAAGAGGTGGCGCAATGCGTGGAGGCTCCCGATGTCGGCGCACCGGGCCCCTGCGAGATCGTGTTCGACGTGCTCGCCTTCCCGATCAACCCGGCCGATTTGTCGATGTGCCGCGGCAATACCGGCTGCGACCGCCATTGCCGGCAACGCTTGGCGCCGAGTGCGTCGGGCGCGTGACGGCGGTCGGTCGGGGCGTCTCCGCGCTGCGGCCCGGCGATCGTCATCAACCTGCAGCGCGAGAATTGGGCGACCCGGCGGCGCATCGCCGAAGCCGACGCGATCCCGATCGCGGCCGGGCTCGACCTCAAGCAGGCGGCAATGCTGCGGATAAACCCGCCGACCGCGCAATTGCTGCTGGAGGACCACGTCGCGCTGCAGCGCGGCGATTGGGTCGTGCAGAACGTCGCCAATTCGGCGGTCGGGCGGCACATCATCGTCCTGGCGAAGGAACGCGGCTGGCGCACAGTCAACGTCGTGCGGCGCGACGACGTCGCCGCCGAATTGCAGGCGCTCGGCGCCGACAGAGTGCTGCGCGACGGGCCCGACCTCGCCGAGCGCGCGGCTGCCGCCGCCGGAGGCGGCGCGATCCGGCTCGGCATCGACGCCATCTCGGGCAACGCCACCAAGCGCATCGCCGATTGCGTCGCCGACGGCGGCGTTGTCGTCAGTTACGGGTCGATGTCGGGCGAGGACCCGGTGATGAGCCGCGCCGCGATGAGCTTCCGCGGCGTCACCCTGACCGGGTTTCAGCTCGGCCGCGGCCTCGCCAAGCGCACGCCCGAGACGGTGCGCAATCTCTATGCCGATCTCGCGCGCAAATTGCGCGACGGAATCCTCAAGGCGCCGGTCGACAGTACCTACCCGATCGAGGAGATCAAGGCGGCGATCGCTCATGCCCAAGAGGCCGGCCGCCACGGCAAGGTGCTGGTCCTGCCGAACGGGCCGATCTGACAGCCCGCCACTCCCCTCGAACCAGAATTAGACTCAGATGAAGACGCCCTTCATCCCGGCGGCGGGGTAGCGCAGGCCGGCGGCCGCGCCCTTCGGCACCGCGTCGGAAATCGCCGCGACCTCCCCTTGGGTCAGCTCGACGCCGCGCGCCCCCAGGTTCTCCTCGACCCGCTCGATGCGCTTGGTGCCGGGGATCGGGATGACGTCGGGCCCCTGCGCCAACAGCCAGGCGAGCGAGAGCTGCGCCACGGTGCATTGCTTGTCGGCGGCGATCGCCTCGACGCGCTCGACGAGCGCCCGGTTCTTCTCGAAATTCTCCCCCTCGAAGCGCGGGTGGCGCTTGCGCGTGTCGCCCTCGGACAGGTTGCCGAAATCCGGGATGACGCCGGCCAACAGGCTGCGTCCGAGCGGCGAATAGGCGACGAACGAGATGCCGAGATCGCGTGTCACGGCGCGCGTTTCGTCGGCGACGTCGCGGTAGAGCAGCGAGAATTCGCTCTGCACCGCCGCCAATGGGTGCACCGCGTGGGCCCGCTGGATGCGCTCGGGACGCGCCTCGCACAGCCCGAGAAAGCGCACCTTGCCCTGCTCGACGAGGCGCGCCATCGCCCCGACCGTCTCCTCGACCGGCACGTCGGGATCGACGCGATGCTGGTAATAGAGGTCGATCACGTCGACGCCGAGCCGCTGCAATGACGCCTCGCACGCCTGCTGCACATAGTCCGGGCGGCCGTTGACGCCGCCGGAGCGGCGGTCCTGGCCGAACTTGGTGGCGAGCACGATCTTGTCGCGGCTGCCCCCGGCGAGGCCCGCCAGCGCGCGGCCGAGCAGTTCCTCGTTCTGCCCGAGGCCGTAGGCGTCCGAGCTGTCGAGGAAGTCGACGCCGAGGTCGATCGCCTTGTGCAGGAACGGGATCGCGGCCGCGTCGTCGCTGGTGCCGTAGGTTCCCGACAGCGACATGCAGCCGAGCCCCACCGCCAACACCTCCGGCCCGTCCTTGCCGATCCGCCGCCGCTGCCGCCTGCCGCTGTCGCTCATCCGCCGCCTCCGATCCGCGCTCGCGCCAGCATAGCCGATCGCGGCGCCGGGCGCGAACTCGGCCGCAAAAAAGCGTTTGCCGTCTGTTCGCTTTGACAGCGGGCGAAGGCGGCCACCTGTGCGCTGCCGCCGCCGTCGGAGGTCGAGGAGTCACATGAAAGCCGTCGTCGAGTGGATCAAGGAGAATGCGCTGTCCATCAGCATGTTCATCCTGTTTGTCGGCTTTCTCTTCGCGGACAGCGCCACCGGTCTGAAAAGCTACAACCACCAGCAGGCAAGTCAGGGCTTCGCGCCGGTGGATTACTGGGGGTTCCTCGGCACCGGCGCCTTCATGGACGGCATCTTCCTGAACTGGCAGGCGGCGCTTTTGCAGCTGACTGTGCTGATCATCTTTTCCGAATTCATGAGCCAGAAGGGCGCCTCGCACTCGCGCAAGCCAGAAGAGGAAGAGGGCGGCCAGCAGAACGGCGGCGGCAAGCGGTCGTCGGGCGAGGCGCAATCGCGACCCTGCCAGCACGGCGGATCGCAGCGCCAGAAGGGCGGCAAAGACCGGTCGAAGGAAAAGCAAACCGAGAAGAAGTCGGGGCAGGGCCGCACCTGGTGGCAGGACACTTGGCTCTACCGCAACTCGCTGTCCCTCGCCTTCATCGTGATGTTCGCGATCTCGTTCGGGCTGCACGTCGTCTACGGCGCCAAGGCCTATAACGAGCAGCGCGCGCTGCTGCACCAGGAGCCGATCGGGATCGGCTCGTACGCGATCTCTTCCAAGCTGTGGAGCGACACGTTCGAGTGCTGGCAGGCCGAGTTTTTCGTCATGTGGTTCTTCCTGATCGCCAGCATCTATCTGCGCCAGGAATATTCCTCGGAATCGAAATCGCTCGGCGCCGGCATCAGGGACACCGGTGACCCGAACGAGTGACGGGGCGTCGATCAACTCTGCCCTCGCCGCTTTCGCGAATGACAATGCCCGCCGGAGCGGTATGATCGCTGTGCATTTCGCGCACGCAGCGGCGCCAGCGGGGAGCGACAGGAGGAAGCGATGACGACACTTTACGCCGGCGTGGCCGGCACGGTCGGGACGAGCCATAGCGGCAATCTCGTCGGCGTGTTCCGGCAGGAGGCGGGCGACACGCGGTGGCAGAAGCTCGGCGGCGGCCTGCCGGAAGACGGCGAGGTGCACGCGATCGCGGTGCACCCGAGCGAGCCCAACATCGTTTATGTCGGCACCACCAAGGGCCTCTACCGCAGCCCCAACCGCGGCGAGCGCTTCGAGCACTGCCCGATGGTCGGACCCGACCCGGACGTCTGGTCGATCCTGTTCGACCCCACCAACCCGCGCACCATCTACGCCGGCGCCTCGCCGGTGTCGGTCTACAAGAGCGAGGATGGCGGCAATTCGTGGAAGCGGCTGGTCGACCCGCCATTGCCGGACCGCGTCCACATGGCCTTCCCGTGCCGGGTCATGCGGCTCGACGTCGACCCCAACTCGCCCGACGACGTCTATGCGACGCTCGAGGCCAACGGCACGATGCGCAGCCGTGACGGCGGCGAGTACTGGGAGGACTGCACCGCCGACCTGATCCGCTTTTGCGAGCAGGACCAGAAATACAGGAGCCGCATCGGCAGCCAGACCGAGATCGAAGGGATGCTCGACGGCCACGCATTGGCGTGCAGCGGCGCCGCTCCCGGCAGCGTCTTCCTCGCCAACCGGATGGGGCTGTTCCGCAGCGACGACAAGGGGGAGCACTGGCAGGACATGGAGATCGGCCGGTTCTCGCCGCTGACCTATGGCCGCGACATCCGCACCTCGCCGCTGGACCCCAAGGTCATGTACGCCGCGCTGAGCCCGGCGGCGCGCAGCACCGACGGCTCGGTGTGGCGCTCCGACGACGTCGGCCGGACGTGGACCCGCTTCGACCATGGCATCAAGGCCGACGCGACGATGATGGGCGTCGCGCCGCATCCGACCGATCCGAACCAGGTCTATGCGATCTCCCGCGCCGGCCAGGTGTTCGGCACCCAGGACGGCGGCAAGAATTGGAGCGAGTCGCGGCTGCCGGACGGCGTGCGGGACAGCTACTGCATCGCCTGCGGCTGAGCGCGCTTGCCCCTCACCCCACCCTCTCCCCGCAAGCGCCGCAAGCGGGGAGAGGGACAGGGCGAGGGGCCGGCGGCAGCGCGTCGGATACGCCGCTCGCGCGCAATCCTATTTTGCTTGACGGTCGAGCGCCGCCGCGAGGCGGCGGGCCGCGGCCAGCAGCGGCTGGCGATGCGGCTCGTCGAGCGCCTCGCGTGCCGCAAACGAGCTGGCGAGATCGTCGAGGATCGCCGCGAACAGGAAATGGTGGAGATGGATTTCCGCCGCCCGCTTCTCGCCCGAATCGCGGACGAGACGGAGCATTACCCCCTCGGCATCGGCATGCGCCGCGAAGCTGCAGTCGCGTCCGAACCCGCCGATGTAGAATTTGTCGGGAAAATCGATCGCGACTTCGGCCTTGTCGGAAATCGGGTGCATCGCGTCTCTTCCGTCAGCTGTCTCGGAACGGTAACAGCGGGTGTCGGAAGCCGGCTTTGATCTCGGTCAAGCCGAGGCGCGAACCACCTGTCGCCATACCAGCGCCAAGCCGGCGACGCCGAGGCTGGCCATCACCAGGACGGCCGTCGGCGGTCCCACCCGCTCGGACAACGCGCCGATCGCCAGCACGCCGAGCGGGCCGGTGCCGATGCACATCGTGATTATCCCCATGACGCGCGAGCGCGCCGCCGGCGGCGCCTCGATCAGGATGAGGCTCGTCTGCATATTGGCGAAGACGGCGGTGCCGAGCCCGCCGACGACCAGCAACGCGAAGGCGAGCCCGTACCACGGCGACAACGCCATCGCGATGACGCCGCCGAGAAACAGCAGCGAGCCGCGCAGCAGAGCGCGGCCGCCGTCGAGGCGCAGCCAGCCGCCCGCCAGCGCGACGCCGACGACGATGGCGCCCGATGGCTCGGCTGCCGCCAGCGCGCCGACTAGGCTCGGCGACACGTGGTAGACGGCAAGCCCGATCGGCGCGATCAGCGCCGCATAGCAGAAGCCGAACGTGTTCATCACGATCGTCACCAGGACGACCCCGAGGATGGCCGGCGTCCGGCGCGCCACCGCCAGCCCCTCGGCAATCTCGCGCGGGATGCCGCCGAGCCGCAGCCGCCGCGTCTCCTGCGCGAAATCGAGACGGCGGATGGCGACGAACGCAGCCGCATACAGCGTCGCCGAGACGAGATAGGCGCCGGCGAGGCCGAGCACCTCGAACAGGATGCCGCCGCATAACGGCCCGAGCACCCGGGCGATGCTGTTGGTCAGCGAGTCGAGCGCGACCGCCGCACCGATGCGGTCGGCGGCCACCACCTCGCCCAGCATGCGCCGGCGCACCGCCATCTCGCAGGCCCAGACGGTGCCGGCCACGCCGCCGGCCAATGCCAGATGCCAGACGCGGATCCCGCCCGAAAGCGCCAGCGCCGCCAGCGCCGCCGACACCGTCGCCATGACGCAAAGCTGGCCGAGCAGCAGCAGGCGGCGGTTGAACGCCTCGGCGACGACCCCGGCGAGGGGCCCGAGAAACAGCATCGGCAGGCTGCGGGCGACGGTGACGGCGGCGACGAGAAAGGCCGAGCGCGTCAGGTCGTAGGTCACGATGCCGGCCACCAACAGCTCGAGCCAGCGCATCGCGTTGCCGACGCCGCCGGCAAACCACAGCCGCAGATAGCGCGGATTGGCGAAGAGGCCGCCCGCTGCCGTCGCCGCAACTGATTGCGTCGTCATCTGCCAACACTACCCGTTATGGGCAAGGCTTCACCGGGCCATCCGGCGGTTGCGGCGCAATTTGTAGTGCCCAAGCTCTCCGCCGGCATTACAAGTTCGCCAGGCACGAGCGGAGACGAACGATGGCGAACGCCTTGACCGACAAGATCGCTGCCGGCCGGCTGGTGACGCTGATGGCGGCGCACAACCCGCTTTCAGCGCGGCTCGCCGAACAGGCCGGCTTCGACGGCATCTGGGCGAGCGGCTTCGAATTGTCGGCCGCCTACGGAGTCCCCGACGCTAGCCTCCTGTCGTACACGACGCATCTCGACATGACCCGCGCGATCATCGAACAAGTCGACGTCCCGCTGGTCGCCGACCTCGACACCGGCTACGGCAACGCAATCAATGTCGGCTACGTCGTCGACGCCTACGCCCGTGCCGGCAGCGCTGCAATCGTGCTTGAGGACAAGATTTTTCCGAAGGACACCAGCCTCTTGCCGGGCGGCCGCCAGGAGCTGGTCCGCATCGCCGAGTTCCAGGGCAAGATCGAGGCGGCGCGCGCCGCCGGCGCGGTGAACGACGTCTTGGTCATCGCCCGCACCGAGGCGCTGATCGCCGATCTCGGCCTCGACGAGGCGTTGCGCCGCGGCGCCGCCTATGCCGAGGCCGGCGCCGACCTGTTGTTGATCCACTCCAAACAGAAGACGCCGAACGAGATCGTCGCCTTCACCGAGCGCTGGCCCGAGCAGGTGCCGCTTGTCATCGTTCCGACCGCCTATCCGCAGCTGACCGAGGCGAAAGTCCGCGCCCTCGGCAAGATCGCGGTGGTCATCTATGCCAATCATGCGGTGCGCGCGGCTGTCGCCGCGATGCGCGAGGTGTTCGCCGCGATCCGGCGCGACGGCGGTATCGACAAGGTCGAGAGCCGCATCGCCTCGGTCGACGACATCTTCGAATTGCAGCGCGTGCCGGCGATGAAGGCGGCGGAGAAGCAATACTTGCGCTGACACTTGCGCTGGAGGGGCGGCAGCAAATCGGCGCCGCCTATCGGCTGCAGCCCGGCCGCGCCTCTTGCGCCATTGCGGCAGTTGCGGCACTCTGTCGCCGTGCCGCGCTGCGGCGGCGCAGCCGCTATTGCGCCTTTACAGTAATGCATTGGTACGAAGCATAAAGGCGGTTACTGTTTTATTCTAACGCGCAGCAAATGCCGCAGTATTTCGCTTGCTTCGGCAGCACGAGGCTAACTACGATCGGCAGCTCGACTGTCCCCGGGAGGTGGTTCGCGACCACAAGTATCGCCGCTGATCGAAATGGCGGATCGAAATGGCCGACCGTGTGGCTGATCGATGCGGCCGGTCGTTGTGAATGAGGGCTTCGCGATGGGTTCTTTCGAGTGGATGGAGCTGCAGACCCTTACCGGCGATATCAACGCGTCGCGCTCTCGTCTTGCGGCAGCGCGGGCGAACAAGGACAGCCGCCTGATCCGCGTGCTGGAGCAGGAGATCACCGAGGCGGAGGCCCGCCGCGACCGCCTGCTCGCCAGCATCACGACGAACCTTGCCGGGGTCGCCGATGCGGCTCAAAATTTGCCGGCGCAGACCGCCGCCGATGACGGCGAGCCGGAGCCGGTGCCCGAGCCGGTCGCCGAGGATGTCGGGGAGCCCGAGCTGGAACCGGTCGCGACGGCTGCCGCGGAGAGCGAGGTTGCGGCAGCGGTCGATGGCGCCGAACCGCCGGCCGAACCCGACATGCCGCAGCCGGCGCCGGCGGATCCGGCACCGGCGGAGACGGTGAGAGGAGGCATGATTGTGTGGGATCAACTGACACCGAACGACATCGAGCGTGCCCAGGCGGAGCTTGGCGCCCGCCGCGCGGAAATGCTTGCCCGGCACGCCGAAGAGCTGAAAGCGCTCGAAGTCGAGCAAAGCGAACTTGAAAACCTTGAGCGCGCCATCGATGCGTTCGTGCGCCGGCTGGCCAAGACCGAGCCCGGCGTCGAGGGTGCCGGGGCCGACGTCGTCGATCTCGGCGCCTCGGCCGCGTAGCGGTGGGCGCTCTGGGTTTGCGGCAAATTGCAGGCATCGACGCTAAAAGCGGCGGACCGCAACCGACACGATGGTTGAGGTCTTCCCTGCGGTTGGGGAGTGGTTGACATGTGGGAACGCCTCCGACAGAGCGACATCGTCCAGGCCAAGCAGGCGCTGCGGCTGCGCGTCGACGAAACGCTGCGGCGGCACGCGGCGGAGATCAAAGGCCTCGACGCGGATCTTGCCGAAGTCGAAATGCTGAACCGCCTGGTCGACGCCTTCTCGGCCAAATTCGGCACGACGCCGCGTGCCGCGTTCGCCGATGCGCCGCCGCCTGCCGACAAAGGCGAGGAAGCTCCCGCCTCCAACAGCAATGCCACAACCGAACGGCGCGCCTCCAATATCCGCCAGCTCGACCCGGCGGAAACCTCGCGTGGCGCCGCGCGCACGAATTTCGACGCCTTTTCCCGCGCCATGGGCAAGACCGATCGCTGGTAAGCGGCGATCTCGGCCCCACACCGACGAGGCGGCGGCAATCGCAAAACATCGGGGGCAATCTCAATCGCTCATTAACCAAGCTGGCGTGAAATGCCCTGATTGAATGCAACAGAGGATCTGCCGCCATGTGGAATCTCACCGGCGAGGACATCCAGCGGGCGAAAGACGAGCTCAGGGGCCGGCGGGCGGCGATACAGGCCCGCTACGAGGCCGAATTGAAGCAGCTCGAGAGCGATATTGCCGACATCGAGACGTTCGAGCGCTTCGCGGTCAAATTCGTGTCGGACTTCAAGGCGGACCCGCCGCCGGCCGAACCGCAGCCGACGGCGGACGAGGTCGTCGCCGAAATTGTCGCGCAGGTGACGGCCGATCCGCAGAATGCGATGCCGGAGGCGGCGCCCAATAGCGCTGCGACCGAAGCCGCGGCGGTCGCCGCCGATCAGGTGCCGGAAACCGCTGCCGTGCAGAAGACCAGTTCGCGCTGGCGCATGCGTCTCAACGCCGGCGAAACCTCCGTTTAAAGCGCGGCGCCTCGCACCCCGCGCTGGCGCGGTTGCGGACCGCGGGCTCTGGCCCGCAGCGGGTGGACGCGCCCGCGTTCGATCTGCAACATGACACCGGCATCAGTGACCGGCGGCCCTGACGGGCGCCCCCGCAGCAGCGGAAGGCTGGATTGAGCGGCGCGGCGCAGACAAATCGCGAGGCCGCGGCTAGAATGCCCTGCTGCTGCGGTTGACCGCCGCGGCGGCGAGCAATGAGGTGCCGCGATGCCCGACGCCAAGACCCCTGCCGGCAGCGCCGCCGGCCCGCCCGATTTCGCCACGTTGCTGGCGCGGGCGGAAGCGCTGGTGCCGGTGCTGCGCGAGCGCGCCGGCCATACCGAAGAACTGCGCCGGCTGCCGGACGAGACGATCGCGGATCTGCACCACAGCGGCCTCTTTCGCATCCTGCAGCCGCGGCGGGTTGGCGGCAGCGAATTGCCGTTCCGCTCGATCGTCGAGCTGGTGGCGGTGATCGGCCGCGGCGACGGCTCGACCGCCTGGGTCCTCGCCAACCTGGCGGCGCATCACTGGCTCCTCGGCATGTGGCCTAAGGAGGCGCAGGACGAGGTGTGGGGCCAGTCGCCGGACAATTTGATCGGCTCGGCGCTGATCTTCCCGCGCGGCCGCGCCCGCAAAGTCGATGGCGGCTACCGTCTGGCTGGTCGCTGGCCGTTTTCGAGCGGCGTCGACCCGGCGGCGTGGAACCTGATCGGCGCCATCCTGCACGAGGAGGAAACGGGCGCCGCCGAGCCGCGCATCTTCCTGCTGCCGGCCGAGGATTACACGGTCATCGACACCTGGCACGTGATCGGCCTTGGCGGCACCGGCAGCAAGGACGTCGTGGTCGACGACGTCTTCGTGCCGGACTACCGCAGCGTCGCGGTACGGCAGATCACCGGCGGCCCCAACCCCGGCAGCACGGTCAATCCCGCAGTCCTCTACCAATTGCCGGCGGTCAGCCTGTTCGCCTTCTGCATCGCCGGCGTTTCCCTCGGCATCGCGCAGGGGGCGATCGAGTATTTCATGCAGGCGATGCGCACCCGCACCAGCTATTATACCGGCCGTAACCTCGCCGATTTCGTGACGCTGCAGATCCACCTGGCGGAGGCGACGGCGATCACCGACGGCGCCCGCGCCACGATGCTGAGCGATTGCGAGGAGGCGACCAGGATCGTCGCCGAGGGCGGCCTGCCAACGCTGGAGCAGCGGGCCCGCTACCGCCGCGACGGCGCCTATGCCGCGACCCAGTGCACCCGTGCCGTCGACGTCCTGTTCCAGGCCACCGGCGGCGGCGCAATCTATGCACGCAACCCGCTGCAGCGGGCGTTCCGCGACGTGCATGCGGCCAACGCGCATTATGTCCTCAATTGGGACATCAACGGCGCGATGTTCGGACGCGTGCTGCTCGGCCTGTCGCCGGACGCGACGCTCTAAAACGCGAGCTTGAGGACGTACCCGTGTCAAAAGATATTCCGGGCAGCCATCAGGCTGTGGTGCACAGCACCTCGGCCGAGGGTTTCAACAGCCGCGAGCTGCGCAACGCGCTGGGCTCGTTCGCGACCGGCGTAACGATCATCACGACGCGCGACAGCGAGGGCAAACTGCACGGCATGACCGCCAACTCGTTCAGTTCGGTCTCGCTCAGCCCGCCTTTGGTGTTGTGGAGCGCCTCGCTCTACGCGCAGAGCCTGCCGGCCTTCCAGCAGCACTCGCACTTCGTCGTCAACATCCTTGCCTACGACCAGATCGAGCTGTCCAACAAGTTCGCCAAGCAGAGCGACGACAAGTTCATCGACGTCGAGCACCTGATCGCCGAATCGGGCGCCCCGATCATCAGCGGCTCGGCGGCGCATTTCGAGTGCCGCAACGAGTTTCGCCATTACGGCGGCGACCACATCATCTTCGTCGGCCATGTCGAGCGCTTCGCCTACACCGACAAACCGACGCTCTTGTTCTGTCGCGGCAAGTACATGCGCGGCGAACCGATCATGCAGAGCTGACGCCGGCCGTTCGAACCCGGCGCCGTCTAGTTGCCCGGACGGCACTCCGCGCTGGGAGCCTGGCAGTGAGTGGCGTGGATGCCCGGGTCGAGCCACATCGAGCCCGGGGACGAGATGAGTGACGCTCGTCCGGGAGCCTGACCCCGAGGCATCCGCGGGCCCGGCGCTTCAACCTCGACGTCGATGCCCCGGGTCCTAGCCTGGCCATGACGAACGATTGTCATAGCGCCGACGCCAAGCGCAAAGCCATAATCGCGCCGCACCACCCATCGGAACACCGCGTTGGACCTGAACTCGATCCTCGTCTTCATCACCAGCGACGCCGACAATGCGCTCGGCGAAAATGTCCTGAAGCTGCCGCTGCTCTTGGCGCTGGCCGAGGCGTTCCCGCGCGCGCGGATCAGCTGGGCGCCGGGCACCAGCGGCGAATTTTACCTGAGGGGCCAGCTGGCGCCGCTGGTCGGCGGCCGCATCGCCGAGTTCATCACCGACCTTTCGATCCCGACCGATCCGCGTGAGACGCTCCTGATGCGGCACCCGATACTCAAGCGCCGGTTCGACCTTATCGTCGACACGCAGCGCTATCTCGGACGCACGATTTTTCTCCGTCGCATCCCGCACCGCCGCTTTGTCAGCGGCACCTGGCGCTATATCTGGTCGGATGCGCGACCACCGCGGCCCTTGCCGTTGCGCCCGCCATTGCTCGTCGATAAGCTGTTGGGCTTGGCGGCGGCCGCCGCGGGCCGACCGGTCAGCGTCGCGAACCCGATCCCGCTGCCCGCGGCATTGCGGGCGCGCGCCGCGCAATTGCTGCCGCCGGGGCCCCTCTATGTCGGCCTGTCGCCGGGCGCCGGCAACAAAGGGACCGGCAAGTGCTGGCCGCTCGAAGCCTTCATCGCGCTGGCTCGGCGCCAGATCGAGCGCCGCCGCGTGCCGGTGTTCCTGCTCGGCCCGGAAGAGCGGGAGTGGCTGGCGCCGTTGCGGGCGGCGGTGCCGACGGCGTTGTTTCCCGAGCAGGTCGGGCCGCCTGGCGGGCCGTGCCTGACGGCGACGCTCGGCGAGCGGCTGGCGGCGGCGGTCGCCAACTGCTCGGGCGCCGGGCATCTGCTGGCGGCCGGCGGGGCGCCGATGGTGTCGTTGTTCGGCCCGACGCGGCCCGAGAAATACGCCCCGTTCGCGCGTGCCTTGATCTGCCTCAAGGCGCAGGATTACGGTTCCAGTCGGATCGAGGCGATCCCGCTCGACGCGGTGATGGCCGCCGTCGAGCGGCAGGCCGCGGTCGGAGCGGCGGCGCCCGATGCCGGCAACGACACCGGTAGCGCCACTGGCAACGACACCGGCAACGGGCGGGAAGGCGCGAGGCATGCCGTTATTGGTGCCGGTATCGGTCGGTGAGCTCTTCGACAAGATCAGCATCCTCGAACTGAAGCGGCAGGCGATCGCCGATCCGGGTCAGCGCGACAATGTCGAACGCGAGCTTGCCCTTCTCGAGGACGTGCGGCGGCGCGAAATCCCGGCGATAGCGGGACTGCAACCGCTTTTCGCGGAGCTGGGCGAGGTCAATCGCCGGCTGTGGGACACCGAGGACCGGCTGCGGGCCTGCGAGCGCGAGGGCCAATTCGACGCCCAATTCGTGGCGCTGGCGCGCAGCGTCTACCGCGACAACGACCGGCGGTCGGCGATCAAACGCCGCATTAATGAGCTAACCGGCTCTGATATCATCGAGGAAAAGTCTTATTTGTGACGTAGAGCGCGCTGCAGCTGCACAGCGTCGCCGGGACCGCGGCCGTGTCGGCCGCATTGCGGGCAAGATGCAAACGCTCCGAAAGGCGTCGCGGCCGGCGGATGGCGAACCTCGGGAGGCGCGGAGGGTGAGGAGCCGGCAATGAGCGTGCACCAGAGCCTTGGCGCCGGCCGGCTCGTTCTCGCCCGCAGCCTGCATCACCACAGCCTGCACGGGTCCGAGCTGCGTTGGGCGATCGCCTTCATCGTGCCCTACGCGGCGGTGCTGCTGGCGTTTGCCGTCTACCCGATCATCTACGGGTTCTGGATGGCCAGTTCGCCGTCGCTGTACTTCGAATTATTCAACAGCGACGAATATTGGGAGACGGTCGTCACGACGCTGCTCTTTGTCGGGGTCGGCGTCAACGTCACGATGGCGCTGGCCTTGTTGCTGTCCGGATATTTCATGCAGCGGCGCTGGTGGGTGAAGGGGCTGCTCGTGCTGTCGATGATCCCGTGGGCATTGCCGGCGCAGCCCGCCTTCATCTCGTGGCACTGGATGCTGATCTATCCCGGCTTTATCGACGCCCTGTCATGGCACCTGTTTGGCGTCGACGGGCCGGACTGGTTCAACAACTACTTCATGGCGGTCGGCGCCAACATCCTCGCCTATGCCTGGAAGACGATGCCGTTCTGGACGCTGATCCTCTTGGCCGGCCGCATGGCGATCCCGCAGGACCTTTACGACGCCGCCGAAGTCGACGGCGCCACCGGGCTGCGCCGCTTTACGATGGTGGTGATACCGCTGCTGGCCAACCTCTATTTCGTCTGCACCTTGCTGGCGACGATCTGGATGCTCGGCGATTTCAATACCGTCGAGATGGTCTCGAGCGGCGCGCCGAACGGCAAAAGCGACGTGCTGGCGACGCTCGGCGTCGACACGCTGCTGGACAATGCCAATGCGGCGCTCGGCGTCGCCACGGTGATGTCGGCATTACCGGTGCTGATCCCGATCGGCGTGCTGCTGATCCGCCGGCTGCAGACCCGGGAGGTGCAGCTGTGAGCCTCGTCTCCGCCCCCCTGCCGGCGCTGCGTCGCCGACGTAGCGCGCGCTATCGTCTTCGACGGGTGCTGATCGAGGCGGGCTCGGCGGCGGTCGCCGTCCTGCTGCTGATCTGGTGGCTGTTGCCGCTCTACAACATGGCGATGATCGCTCTCAGCCCGCACGGGACCACTGAATTCAACGGTTACGTCTGGCCGCCGGACCCGACGCTCGACGCCTTCAAGACCGTGCTGTTCGGCAGCTACTGGTACCTTGCCGATTTCTGGCACCAGTTCGGCAACAGCGCCTATATCGGCATCGCGACCATGCTGTTGACGGTGGCGATCGGCTCGCTCGCGGGCTTTGCGCTCGGCCGCATGCGGCTCAGCCGCGGCTGGATGATCTCCAATGCGGCGCTGCTCATCTACACGGTGCCCGCCTATTTTCTCGTCATTCCGTATTACCGGCTGATGTACGACTACGGGCTGATGGATAATCTGTGGGCCATCATTGCCGCCAACGTCACCTTCACGGTGCCCTACGCGCTGGTGATCCTGCAATGGTATGGCCGGCTGATCCCGCTCGAACTCGATGAGGCGGCGCGGGTCGACGGCGCCACGCCGCTACAGGTCTACTGGCGCATCTACCTGCCGCTGATGGCGCCGGCGCTGGCGGCGGTCGGCACCTATGCCTTGCTGATCGCCTGGAACGAGTACCTCTACCAGTTCCTGCTGCTGCACTCGACAGGCAACAAGACCGTGGCGATCGCCATCGCCGAATTCTTCGAGAACGACGATTCGCCGTGGCAGTACATGGTCGCGGCCTCGCTCGTCTACTGCCTGCCGCCGATCGTGATCTTCTTCGCGCTGCGCCGCTATATCGCCTCGGGCCTTACCGCCGGCGGCGTCAAGGGGTAGTATCGAGTCGGCGATTCGCCGCTCTCCGCGGGGCCGTGACGGTCGGCGAGGGCGTATTGCGCCATTCCGAGCGGGGATGCGACGGCGGCCTACAGGTCCCCGCCGCCGGCCTTAAACTGCGGCAAGACCAATCGCCCGTTAAGCCAACTGAATGGGGGTGGGAATGCAGTTCGGCGTCCGACATGGGGTGCTTCTATCGGCCTGTCTCGTGCTTGCCGCCTGCGCCGACGCGCCCCCGCCGGAGGCGGCGCCCGCCGCCGCGGTCGCGCCGCGGCCCGGGCATATCTACCTCGTCGTCGAGAAGGGGCAGTCGCTCGATCGCATCGCGCAGACCTATCGCGTCGCGAAGCACGACATCATCGCCGCCAACCACCTGACGCCCCCCTACGCGCTGAAGCCGGGCACGATGCTGGAAATACCGGTCGCCGCCGCGCGGCCGGTTGCCGCTGCCAAGCCGCACCCGAAGCCGCATGCCAAACGCGAGGCTCGAGCCCACCCGGTGCACGCCACCGGCTCGGCCGCCGCCAAGCAGCCGAAGGCGAAGCATTCGGAGCCGGACGTCATCCCGCTCGACTGATCGGCCGCGCCTCACCCCGCATGCTGGGTCGGGCCAGGGGAGGGTGAGCGGACTTGGCTCGGGACGAATCGCGGTCAGGCGCGTACCGGCTTCCTGGCGAGAAAGTCCTTGAAGCCCTCGCGCGGGTGGCCGGCGGCAAGATATGTGGCGCGGGCCTCGTCTTCGAGGTCGTAGCGCCCCTGCCAATCGAGCCCCATCCCCTCATGCAACAGGCGCTTGATGCCCTGCACCATGCGGGCGTCGTTCTTGGCGATGGTCTGCGCCATCTCGATCGCCGCCTCGCGCAATTTCGCGGCCGGCACCAGCTGGTTCAACAGCCCGATCCGCTCCGCCTCCTCGGCGGCGACGGCGCGCCCGGTGTAGAGCAGCTCTTTCGCCTTCGGGATGCCCACCAGCGCCGGCAGCGACCAGGTCGAGTTGACCCGGCCGTAGCTCGCAGCAAGGAAGCGGAATTGCGTCCGCTCGCAGCCGATCCGCAGGTCGAGCGATGATGACAGCAGCGCCGCGCCGCCATAGGCGAGGCCGTTGATCGCGCCGATCAGCGGCTTCGAATAGTTCGCGATATGCCAGCCGATCCGGCCGCGCGTGTCGCTGCGCGTGGCCAACTCCTCGGAGGACAGCCCGGCCATCTCATGGATGTCGGCGCCGGCCGAAAAGGCCCGCTCGCCGGCGCCGGTGATGATCACCGCCTTGATGTCGTCGTCGGCCTCGTAGCCGGTCAGCGCCGCCTCGACCTCCTGCATCAGCGGGAAGCTCAGCGCGTTGAGCTTTTCCGGCCGGTTGAGGGTGATCAACGCCACCCCGTCGAGACGTTCGCTCAGGATGTACTGGTAGGCCATCGCTCGTTCCCCTCGCTCGGCAAAAATGCACAGGTCGCTCATCGTAGCCCGCTTTCGCGGCCATGCGCGCCGGAAATGCGTTGCGGCAGAAGGCGCCTCTGCTAGGCTGCGCCAGCAATATCCCGATCGGGAGAGAGGCGATGAACGACGTGATGACGCTGAGCCAGAAGGCCGACGCGCTCGAGCAGAAGATGAGCGAGGAGCTCGATTACATCGTCATCAAGTCGCGGCTCTACAGCCTCGCCGAGGGCGACACCGGCCCCGCTCCCAACGCCGGCGCTATCATGGCGCAGAACCCGCGTGCCCGCGTCCTGATGGGTGACGACCCGCGGCTGCCGGCGATGCCGGAAAAGCCGACGCTGATCGACTTCTTCAAGCATCGCTTCGGCCCGTCTATGCATTTGCTACAGAGCGCCCGCCATGCGGTGAAGGGCGGGCTCACCGAGAAGATGGTGCTGGCCTGCTTGCTGCATGACATCTCGACGGTCGGCTTCATCCGCGGCGACCACGGCTATTGGGGGGCGCAGCTGGTCGAGCCTTACGTCGACGAAGAGGTCACCTGGGCGATCCGCGCCCACCAGGTGCTGCGCTTCTACCCCGACGAAGACGTCGGCTACGAATACCCGCGCTCCTACATCACCTCGTTCGGCGAGGACTACCGCCCCGATCCTTATATCGAGGAAGACTACAATCGGATGCGGACCCACAAATGGTACATGTCGGGCCGCATGATTACCGTCCACGACATCTACTCGTTTGACCCGAACGTGCATGTCGAGCTGGAGGAATTCACCGACATCATCGGCCGCAATTTCCGTCAGCCGAAGGAGGGGCTGGGCTTCGACAACAGCCCGGTCGCGCATATGTGGCGCGCGATGATCCGCCCCGCGAAATATCTCTAAAATTCGAACGGATTCCGCTACAAGAGCAAAATCCGGCAGACGAAACGGGCGGCCGCGAGGCCGCCCGTTTCACGTTCTGCTTTAGGCCGGTCTGCGAGGTCCCTCAGCAGGCGTAATAGCGCCGGTAGTAGGGATCCCAGCAGGTGCGCGGCGTCGGCGGGTAATATGCCGGTGCCGGCGGCGCGTAGTAGGCAGGCGGATAATAGCCGTAGGGCGCATACGGGTACCCGTAGGCGCCGCCGGCGCCGAGCGCGCTGCCGAGCGCGAAGGAACCCAGCCCGATGGCCGCGGCCTCGCCGCCGCTGATGGCATGCGCCGGGTTCGGTGCGGTCACGGTCGCGGCGCCTATCAACGCCGCCGCCACCGCTGCGCCCCGGATGCCGCGCTTGACGAAATCGATCATCGTCCTCTCCTCAACCAGTGCCAGAACTGTAAACCGGCACCCGTCTTATAAAAGGAAAATGGGCCGCCGCCTACAGCGCCAAAACGACCAGCGGGCCGGCGCCATTCCCTGACGCCGACCCGCTGCATCCGCCATTCACCCAAGGGCGATCATCCGAACGGTTAGTACGGATAGTAGCCGTACGGATAGCCATACGGGTAGGCCGGCGCCGGCGGCGCATAATACGGGTACCCGTACCCGTAGCCGTAATAGCCGCCGTAATAAGGCGCCGCCCCGAGCGCCGACCCGAGCGCGAACGCCCCGAGCCCCAGACCGACCGCGGCGCCGGTGCTCAGCGCATGCGCCGGTTGCGGAGCGGCGGTGAAGGCGAGCCCGGCAACGAGCGCGGTGGCCAACGCCAGACCGCGGCCGGCTTTGCCGATTGTGGTAGTGGCCATGTGGTTTCTCCATCTTCAACCCGCGGACAGCGACGGCAACACCATCCCGGCCCGCATCGTTGAGTAAAACAGGCGGAGCTCCTGGTGAATTCCATCGGCGTCTTGAGGTTTACTGAGAGGAGTCGGCCACGCGCGTTGCGTTTATCTGATTGACGCGGTGCTTCTGCTCAGAACCAGCGATAGGGATTTGCCGCTTTCTCGTTCAAGCCGACACCCCTCTTGCGCCCGCCAGCGCAACGCCTGCTTGTCCTAGCCGGCGGCGGCGGCTTTGCGGTCCAGGATGCGACGATGCAGATTGTTGACGATGAGCCCCGTCAGCCGCTCGTCGAGCAGGAACAGGCGCTGGCCGATCGGGTAGGGGTCCTGGCGCGTCACCGGCACGCCGTCCTTGAGGATCTCCTCCGGCGTACGGCCGCGCTCGACCTGCGTCGCGACAAACCCGACCCAGTTCTGCACGATCTGCGCCTGCTCCTTCAGGTAATCCTTGCCGCACGGCTCGCCGTGCCCCGGCACGATCACCTCGACATCGAGCGCGGCGATGCGGTCGAGCGCCGCCAGCCATTCCCACGGGTCGCATTCCTGCAACCAGCTGCGGCATTTGTGGAAGACGTTGTCGCCGGTGAAGACGACGCCCTCCTCGGGCACGTGCACCGAAGTCTGCGGCGCGGTGTGCCCCGGCATGTGGATGATGTTGAAGGTGTGGTCGCCGACATTGAGGGTCAGCGTGTCGTTGAAGGTCAGGGTCGGCGGGTTTGCGGGCGGGTAGTCGGGATGTCCGAGGAGCCAGACGCTGTCGGGGTCGGTCTGCTTGAAGCGCTCGCGCTTTTCCTCAATAGAGCCGAAGGCGTTGAGATAGCGCTCGAAGCATTCCTGCAGCTGGACCTGGCCAACCACCGTCGTCTTGGTGAAATAGGCGTTGCCGGCGATGTGGTCGCCGTGCGGCTCGGTGTTGATCAGGTAGCGGATCGGCGCCTTCTCCTCGAGGCGCTCGCGCCAGCGCACCGCGTCGATCGGCTGCTGCGGCGAGTCGATCATGACGTAGCCGTCGCTGGTCTCGACAAAGCTGGGGTTGCAGCCGGCGAAATAGATCTCGGTCCAGCTGTTGCGTCCGACCCTGCGCATGGCCTTCCTCCTCCCGGTTTGCCGTCAGCCAGTTTGTCCACCCGTCATTCCCGCGCAAGCGGGAATCCAGGGCGAGTATGTGCGGCTGCCCCGGGATCTCCGCTTTCGCGGGGGATGACGAGGGCAGCGTGAGCCTCGGTTGCGCCGGCTGGCGGAAGACGCGATGATGGCGCAGCGGCAGCTTCCCCCTGCTCGCGTCCAATAAAGAGGTGGAGACGATGGCGTATCCCTACGAAGGCATGCTTGCTGAGACCGTTATGATCACCGGCGACAAGGGCGAGCCGATCTCTGCCTATGTCGCGCGGCCGCTGGGCGCCGGTCCCTGCCCGGGCGTCGTGCTGTTCCACCATGCGCCGGGCTGGGACGAATTCTACCGCGAGACGACCCGCCGGTTTGCGCATCACGGCTACGCGGCGATCAGCCACAACCTCTATCACCGCGCCGGCCAGGGCAACGCCGACGATGTCGCCGCCAAGGTCCGCGCCGAAGGCGGCGTGCCCGACGCGCAGGTGATTGGCGACACCGAGGGCGCGGTGCAGTGGCTCAAGGCGCAGCCGTGGTCGACCGGCAAGGTCGCGGTCTGGGGCACCTGCTCCGGCGGCCGCCAGGCCTTCCTCTATGCCTGCCACACCAACAGCATCAACGCCGCCTGCGAGCTGTGGGGCGGCCGCGTCGTGATGAGCAAGGAAGAATTGAACCCGAAGCAGCCGGTGGCGCCGATCGAATACACGCAGAAGCTGTCCTGCCCGCTCTTGGGCCTGTTCGGCAACGAGGATCGCTCGCCGACCCCGGAGCAGGTCGACCAGCACGAGGCCGAGCTGAAGAAATACGGCAAGAACTACGAGTTCCACCGCTATGACGGGGCGGGCCACGGCTTCTTCTATTACGACCGGCCGAACTACCGCATCGAGCAGGCGCTCGACGGCTGGAAGAAGGTGTGGGCCTTCCTCGAAAAGCACCTGAAGTAGCGGCCAGCGCCTAAATCGTCACTGCGAGGAGCGCCAGCCACGAAGCAATCTCCCGCCGCGCCTGTGCTCGTCGAGATTGCTTCGCGGAGTTTGTCCTCGGGCCGGCCGGAAGCCGGATCCGTGGGCTCGCAATGACATTGACAGCGGAGGTTAGAAGAATGTGCACCTCGATCGTCGAGATCGTCGCCGCCGCCGGCGCCGGCAAGGGCGACCACGGCTGGTTCGACCTCACCCATGCCGTGGTGTCGTACGACCACCCGCATCACGCCGTGCTCGAAGAGGCGATCAACCTCGACTTCGTCAACCCGGCATTGGGGCCCGGCGCCCGGGTCGCGGTCGAGCTGACGCTGGAAGCGGCCAAGCAGCTGAGCGCCGCGCTCGCCAAGGCGATCGCGGCGGCCGAAATCGAGGAAGCGGGTCGCTTGCGCGACACCGCCGCGTAGGCGTTCGGCGATAACGGATACGGCGCCCTCCGCGGCGCCGTATTCATATCCGCAACGGAATCACAAACGGTAGCGGCACTCGACCGGCAACGGTACGCCGTGGAAATCGCGGCGGTTGGTGTCGCGGTTCTCCAGGTTGAGGAAGAGGCACTCGTCGTGCACGAAATGCGGCCCGGCGTGCCAGGTCGCGACGTGCAACTTGATGATGCGGTCGCCGGGGACCCGGAACGCGACGATATCCTCGACCCGCGGCCGCGCCTCGTCCGCGAGGTCGCGGGGCAGGTCCCCCGGCGGCGCGACGCCGATCAGCCACTCCTTGCCGCCAAGCGAGCCGAGGCATTGCGTCACCCGGCGATGCCTGGCGATGCGGCTGAAGCCGAGCCCGACATGCGGCAGATGCATGACCCACAGCCGCGGCTCGCCGTTGCCGAGCACGAGCCTGGCCTCACGCGGTGAGGTCTCCGGGTCGTAGCCGGTCTCGGCGCCCTGGCCGCCGGTGCGCAGCGGCAGGATCAACTGCCCATAGGGCGCGAACGCCTCTGGCGTTAGCTCCCTGACCTCGAGCATGTGCGTCGGCAGCCTGCCTGCGTCGTTCATCGCGCGCCTCCTGGTTTGATCTAACCGCCAGCGTATCGGACCGCCGGCCTCTGGCCGGCATGCCGGCGGGTCGCCGGCGGTCCAGCGACTCGCTAATTGGGCTACTAGCGCTGCAACCCCTCGGCGCCGGAGGGGACGTCGTAGAAGGCCAGCGTCATCGACACGCTCGTATAGAACCCCATCAGGCAGATCGTGTCGGTGATGCCCTCATGCCCGAGCGCCGCGACGGCGCGATCGTAGAGGCCCTTCGGGACCCACCGCGAATTCGACAGGCAGATCGCCATCTCGTAGATCACCTGCTCGCGCTTGTCGTCGAACGAGGTCGGTAGACCTTCGAGGATCGCCTCGACCTGGTCGGCCGGCAAGCCGGCCGCCTTGCCGGCGCGCTCGTGCGCGCCCGTCGGGTAGGCCGAGTGCCACTTGCTGTTGATGACGCAGACGGCGATCTCGCGCTCGCGCTCGGACAGCGAATAGCCGGTGCGGAAATAGGCGCCGAGCGGCCCCATCACCTTCACCAGCTTGGGGTTGTGCACATAGATCTTGTTCGGCCCGGGCAGCCGGCCGCGCGCCTCGAGCAGTGACTTGTAGCCTTCTTGCTGCTCCGGGGTCATCTCGTCGTAGGGCATCTCGGCGTAGCGTCCGAAGGTCGGGGTGTCGGCCATCCAGGGTCTCCTCAGCTGAATTATCGGCCGAAGCATAGCCCCTCGCGCGGCGCGGCGCGAACAGGAAGGACGGGGCCGGTTCCGTGGGATGCGACGGGATGACGCGGTCGATGATATTGCGAATGAGTCGCAATTGGCTTATCTCATCGCTGTCACGCCCACCCGAGGACCCGATGTACGTCTGCTTGTGCAACGCCCTTACCGATCGCGATCTGCGTCCGCATACCGCCACCGGGGCCGCCTCGGTGTCGATGGTCTACCGCGCCTGCGGCTGCCAGCCGCAATGCGGCAAATGCGTCCCCTTCGTGCGCCAGATGCTGCGCGAGGCGGGCGATGCCGCGGGCGCGCCCGGCGCCGGCGGCTGATCATTGCCGGTGATGATTACGGCGGCGATGACGACCGGGTGATCCAACCCGCCCCGCCGGCGTTAGCCCTGCAGTTGAGGGTCTTTTGCGAACAGGCGGAGGCTACCATGCGCGGCGACCCGGTCGTCATCCAGCATTTGAACGCCGCTCTGAAGAACGAGCTGACCGCGATCAACCAGTATTTCCTGCATGCCCGCATGCTGAAGAACTGGGGCGTCAGCCGCCTCGGCAAGCATGAATACGACCAGTCGATCGAGGAGATGAAGGACGCCGACGAACTGATCGAGCGCGTCCTGTTTCTCGACGGGCTCCCGAACCTGCAGGACCTCGGGAAATTGCTGATCGGCGAGAACGTGCGCGAGATCCTCGACTGCGACCTGAAGCTCGAGCACGTGGCGATCGCGCATCTGCGCGAGGCGATCGCCCATTGCGAAAAGGTGCGGGATTTCGCCACCCGCAACATGCTAAGCGAGATGCTCGACGGCGAAGAAGCGCAAGTCGATTTCATCGAGACCCAGCTCCAGCTGATCGACCGCATCGGTCTCGAAAACTACATCCAGCTGCAGTCTTCGCCGGCGGAGTAGCGCGCCGTCAACGGCACTCCGGCAGCGCGAGGAGGCCGTCTGGGTGCGGCCCTTCGTCGACTGCGGTCTTGAGGTATTTGCTGCCGTATTTGCTGACGGCGACGACGATTTCGATATCGCGGCCGGCGCGCGAGATGTAGAGCGACCAGCGTCCCGCCTCGATGCCGGCGATCGCCGCCGCCTCGCTGATCTGCCAGCGCGCGCCGTCGGTGTTGACGCCGCCGATGACCCGGATGCGGCGGTCGTGGTTGAGGCGGTCGCTGCGGCCGACGCAGTGAACCTGATAGCGGGGAATGTGCTGGCGGGGTGGCATGGGCGACCATCGAGCTAGAGCACTGCGTCATCGGATTGCAACACCCTTGTGCCCAACCGCAATGATCCGG
>JBLMXS010000279.1:0-14829 GCA_050257895.1 Thiohalocapsa sp. | reverse complement strand
TGCCGCCTTGCGGCATCTGCCAGGCTGCGAGCCCGGCCGGCATGTCGATGCGCCGCCCGACAAACGCCTCGCTCCGCCCATTGAGGAGCAGGATGCCGACCGCCGGCCGGTAGAAAGGCAGCTCGGTATCAGCCAGCGCGCGCACGTCAGGCCGCCGCGCCGCCTTCCTCGAGACGCCTCCTCAATTGACGACGCGGCCGTTGAACAGCGCGATGCCGCGCAGCATGTCGGCGGCCCGGGCCAGCTGGTAGTCGTCGGCGGTGCCGATCAGCGACGGGTCGATTGTGCTCTTCTCCGGCGGCTCGCCCTTCGCCGACTTGTCGTCCTTTTTCTCGTCCTTCTTGTCAGCGGCCTTCTCGGCGGACTTGTCCTCGGGCTTGTCCTCGGGCTTGCCGGCCGCGCTCGCGGTCTTGTCGTCGGTCTTGGGGCGCTCGATCTTGGCGGCATCGACGACGATGTCGGGGTCGATCCCCTTGGCCTGGATCGAGCGGCCGGACGGCGTGTAGTAGCGCGCCGTCGTCAGCCGCATCGCGCCGTGCCCGGCGAGCGGGATGATCGTCTGCACCGAGCCTTTGCCGAACGAGCGGGTGCCCATCAGGATGGCGCGGTGGTGGTCCTGCAGGGCGCCGGCGACAATCTCGCTGGCCGAGGCCGAGCCGCCGTTGATCAGCACCGCCACCGGCAGCCCGGAGGCGATGTCGCCGGAGCGCGCATTGTAGCGCTGCGCGTCGTCGGAGCGCCGGCCGCGGGTCGAGACGATCTCGCCGCGGTCGAGGAACGCGTCCGACACCGCGACCGCCTGGTCGAGCAGCCCGCCGGGGTTGTTGCGCAGGTCGAGAACGATGCCGATCAGCTTGTTGCTGGCCTCCTGCTTCAGCTTCTTCATCGCGTTGTTGAGGCCGACATCGGTCTGCTCGTTGAAGCTGGTGATGCGGATATAGCCGATGCTGCCGCCTTCGAGATGCGAGCGCACCGATTGGATCTTGATGTTGGCCCGCGTCAGCTTGACGTCGAACGGCTCGCGCCCCTCGCGGCGGATGGTCAGCGTGATGTCGGTGTTGATCAGCCCGCGCATCTTGTCGACCGCCTCGGGCAGCGTCATTCCCTGCACTGCCGCGCCGTCGATCTTGGTGATCAGGTCGCCGGGCTTGAGGCCGGCATGCGCCGCCGGCGTGTCGTCAATCGGCGACACCACCTTGACCAGCCCGTTCTCCATCGACACCTCGATCCCGAGACCGCCGAACTCGCCGCGGGTCTGGACCTTCATATCGTTGAAGTTCTTGGCGTTGAGATAATTGGAATGGGGGTCGAGCGAGGTCAGCATGCCGTTGATCGCGCCCTCGACCAGCGTCTCGTCCTTGACGTCCTCGACATAGTTCGAGCGCACCAGGTCGAAGACGTCGCCGAACAGGTTGAGCTCCTTGTAGGTCTCGGCGTTGTTGGACGCGCTGGCGGCCAAGGCGCTGCCGGCCAAGGCGCTGCCGACATCCTGGTGCAGCGTGAACAGAAACATCGCGCCGGCCGCCGCCGCGATCAGCCCCAATCGCTTCATTTACCCACCTTCTGATCCCCGTCTTGTTCGCTTGGCGCCTCGTCGCGCCCCGCACCACGGTCGTCGCCAACGGCGCCGCCGGCAGCCAGCCACGGTTGGGGATCGACCGGGCGGCCATCGCGGCGCAGTTCGAATTGCAGCGCGACGCCGGGCCTGTCCGGCATGACGCCAACCGGTTCGCCGGTCAAGACCCAGTCGCCGACCCGCAGGTCGACGCGGCCCAAGCCGGCGAGCAGCGAATGATACAGGCGGCCGTGGCGAATGATCAAGACAAGCCCTAAGCGGCCGAATGCCCCGGCGTAAACGATGCGGCCGGCGAACGGCGCCACCACCACCGCCGCGGCGGGCGCGGGCAGCGTCAGGCGCTGATCCGGTTGATCGGGGGGCGAAGCCGGCTCGCTCGCATCGCCGGCGCCACCAGGCTGCGGTTGCGGCGCCGTCGCGACCGGCGTCGTCAGCCGTGCCGCCGCCGGATCGAAGGCCGGCAGCTGCGGCGGCTGCGCCGCGTCGTCGCCATGCCGCGCGCTGTCTTTGTCGGCGCGGTCGAGCGCGGCGTCGGCGCGGGTGACAAGGTCGCCGACATCCCCCTTGGCCTCGCGGCCGATCCGGGCGATTTGAGCCGCGGACAGAAGCTCGCTCGGCAGCAGGCGGCGCAGCGCCGCCGCGCGCTGCCGGACCAGCTCGGCAAGATGCTCGCGCTCCGCCGGCAGGTCGTTGCGCGCCGCCTCTAGCTCGCTGCGACGTGCGGCGATTTCGTGGCGCAGCGCCGCGACCCGTGTGATCTCCGCCACCAGCGCCTGCGCCTCGGCATGCAACGCCGGCGCGACCGCCTCGCGCAACGTCTCGGCGCGGATGCGGTCGAGCGGCGCCGGCGGCAGCGTCGCCAATTGCTGCCGCGGATGCTGCGCGACAACCTCGATCTCGCCAAGCAGCAGCGCCTGCTCGCGGCGGGTTTCAGCAAGGCCCCGCGTTCGGCCGTCGATGTCGTGCCCCAGCAGCTCGACCACATGCTCGAGCCGCGGGATCATCCGCTCGTATTGCTGGACCGCCGCGGCGGCGGCGATGCATTCCTGTCGAACAGCCGCCAGCTCGGCCGCTGGCGGCGGCTCTGCCGGGGCCGCTCCCGTTGCGGTCGCGATCAGCAGCGCGAGCGCCGCCGCAGCGAGCTGAAGTCTACTCAGCGGCGCGCCTCTGGTCGGCGACGATTAGCGAATGACCGGTCATCGCGGCCGGCTTCGGCAGGCCCATTATGTCGAGCAAGGTCGGCGCGACATCGGCGAGGCGGCCGTTCGCGACGTGGCTAACCGCGCGCGGCGGGTTGACGACGATGAACGGCACCGGGTTCAGCGTGTGCGCGGTGTGCGGCTCGCCGGTCTTGGGGTCGCGCATCATATCGGCATTGCCGTGGTCGGCGGTGATGACGAGCGTCCCGCCCTGCCGCTCGACCGCCGCCGCGAGCCGGCCGAGGCACTGGTCGACCGTCTCGACGGCCTTGATCGCGGCGCCGAGATCGCCGGTGTGGCCGACCATGTCGGTGTTGGCGTAGTTGAGCACGACGACGTCGAAGCGCCCGCTGTCGATTGCCGCGACGACCTTGTCGGTGACCTCGGGGGCCGACATCTCGGGCTGTTTGTCGTAGGTCGCGACCTTCGGCGACGGCACCAGGATCCGCTCCTCGCCGGGAAAGACGGTCTCCCGTCCGCCGTTGAAGAAAAACGTCACATGCGCGTATTTCTCGGTCTCGGCGATGCGCAATTGCTTCAGCCCGGCGTCGGCGACGATCTCGCCAAAGGTGTTGCTGAGGTCGATCGGGGGGAACAGCGTCGTGAGGAACGGGTTCAGCTCGTCCGAATACTCGGTGAGGCCAAGGGCGGCGGCAAAGGCAATACGCCGCTCGCGGGCGAAACCGGAGAACTCGGGATCGACCAGCGCGCCGGCGATCTCACGGATCCGGTCGGCGCGGAAATTGGCAAACAGGAGGCCGTCGCCGTCGCGCATGCCGCGGTAGTCGGCGATCGCGGTCGGCTTGACGAACTCGTCGCTCTCACCACGCGCGTAGGCCGCCTCGACCGCCGCCAGCGCGTCGGCAGCATGCTCGCCGTCGCCGACGGTCAACGCGCGGCAGGCCAGCGTGACGCGGTCCCAGCGCTTGTCGCGGTCCATCGCGTAATAGCGGCCGCAGACCGTGGCGACCGTAATGCTGCGACGGTCGGCGGTGTCGGCGGCGAACTGCTTCAGGTAGCCGAGCGCCGATTTGGGCGGCGTGTCGCGGCCGTCGAGAAAAGCGTGCACCGCAACGCTGAGGCCGGCCTCGGCCAGAATGGTGGCGAGCGCCGCGATCTGGTGCTGGTGCGAGTGCACCCCGCCGGGCGACATCAGCCCGAGAACATGCGCGGTGCCGTGCGAGGCCTTGAGCTTGGCGATGAATTCCGTCAGCCGCGGCATCGCCTTCAGCGCGCCTTCCGCGATCGCCTTGTCGATGCGCGGCAGATCCTGCAGCACAACGCGGCCGGCGCCGAGATTGGTGTGGCCCACCTCCGAATTGCCCATCTGCCCGTCGGGCAGCCCGACGTAATGCTCGCTGGCATCGAGATGGGCGTGCGGCCAGCGCCGCATCAACTCGTGCCAGACCGGCGTCTTCGCCTCTTCGATCGCATTGTCGGGGGCATCGGCACGCTCCCCCCAGCCGTCGAGGATGCACAGCACAACAGGACGCGGGCGGGTGGTCATCGTCTGGCTGCCCTTGCGATCGGAGCGATGCGGTCGTCGGCGGTTATATGCGAAAGCCGTCATAGAGCGGTAGGGTTCGCGTGCTTTTTGGCGAGCGTTTCGCGCCACAACGCTGTCATTCCGGCGCCGCAGCCCAAGCCTCGCCGCGGCGCCCCGGAATGACAACCATTGCTGTTGCATGGCCGCAGGAACGGCGCTTTAACCGAGGCGATGACGAGGCGCCCGCATGTCGACGTGCAGAATGCAAAAACCCGCGCGCGCGGCGAGTATGCCGAGGCGTTAAGCCGGATCGCCGCCGCGGGCGTCTGCCCGTTTTGCGAGGCGCATCTCGCCCGACACCACCCGAACCCGGTGCTGTTCCGCAACGAGTACTGGCTCGCCACCGAGAACGCCTACCCGTATGACGGCGTGCGCCATCAATGGGTGATCATCTTTCGCGACCATGTCGAAAGCGCCGCCGCGCTGCCCGCCGACGCCTGGGCGGCACTCGGCGAGGCCTATCAGCGTCTGGTCCAGGAATACCGGGTCGAGGGCGGGACGCTGGTCCTGCGCACCGGGCTGACCGAGTTCACGGGCGCCTCGGTCGCCCACCTGCACGCCCAGCTGATCAGCGGCCACCGCCGCCGCCCCGGCAGCGAGCCGATCCGAGCGCTGGTCGGATACAAGGCGTAGAGCTCGCGACGGTGGGCTCAAGCCGCCGCCAGCGGCCCCATGACGTTGTACAGCGCTGCCTTGGCCTCGAAGCCGATGCCAGGCATGTCGGGGAGGCGGACCAGCGAATTCTCGACCGGGCAGTCGTCGGCAAAGCCGCCGAACGGGGCAAACACGTCGGGGTAGCTCTCGTTGCCGCCGAGCCCGAGACCGACCGCAATGTTGAGCGCGAATTGGTGGCCGCCATGCGGCACGCACCGCCGCCACGACCAGCCGTGCGCCTGCAGCATCTCCAGGGTGCGCAGGTATTCGACGAGGCCGTAGGACAGCGCCGGGTCGAATTGCAAGACGTCGCGGTCCGGCCGCAGCCCCGCATGGCGGATCAGGTTGCGGGCATCGTGCACCGAAAACAAATTCTCGCCGGTCGCTAGCGGCGGCTGGTAGCGCTCGGCGAGGATCGCGTGCGCCTGATAGTCGAGCGGGTCGAGCGGCTCCTCGTACCAGCGCAGCTGATACGGCGTGAGTGCGTCGGCATAGGCCGCCGCCTCGTCGAGCGTAAAGCGCCCGTTGGCGTCGACCGCGAGATTGTCGCCGCTGCCCACCACCGCGAGCACCGCCTCGATGCGCTTCAGGTCTTCGGCGAGCGGCACGCCGCCGATCTTGATCTTGACCGTGCTGTAGCCGAGGTCGCGGTAATGCCGGATCTCGTCCTGCAGCGCCGCGATGTCCTTGCCCGGATAATAGTAGCCGCCGGCGGCGTAGACCCAGGCGTGCGGGTCGGCTTCGCCGCCAAGCTCCTTTGGCCGGTAGCGTTCGGCCAGAAGCCGCCAGAGGGGCTTGCCCTCGGCCTTGGCGCGCAGATCCCAGAGCGCCATGTCGAGGACGCCGACCGCGACCGAGCGCTCGCCGTGGCTGCCCGGCTTTTCGTTGGCCATCGTAACAGCCCAGGCCTTGGCCGGATCGATCAGCCCGCCCTCGTCGAGCAGCGCCGGCGGGTCGGCCTCGGCAAGGCGCGGGATAAAGCGCTCGCGCAAGAGCCCCTGCACCGCATAGCGGCCGTTGGAGTTGAAACCGAAGCCGACGAGCGGCCGGCCGTCGCGCTGCAGATCGCAGTGGATCGCGACGACGCTCGCCGTCATTCGGCTGAAATCGATATAGGCGTTGGCGATCGCCGAATTGATCGGCGCGACGATGTCGTGGATCGCGGTGATGCGCATCGGTGGCGTTACTCCCGGTGATAGGGGTGGCCCGCGAGGATCTGCTGGGCGCGGTAGAGCTGCTCGAACAGCATGCCGCGCACCAGGAGGTGCGGCCAGGTCATCGGCCCGAGCGAGAGTATCGCATCGGCGCGCCCGACGACCGCGGCACCGAGTCCCTCGGCGCCGCCGATCGCGAAGGCCAGCCCGGCGGCGCCGCCATCGCGCCAGGAGGCGAGGCGCTCGGCGAGGCTGCGGCTGCTCCAGGCAGCGCCATGCTCGTCGAGCGCGACGAGGCGGGCATCAACCGGCACCGCCTTGAGGATCAGCTCGGCCTCGGCCGCCTTCAACGCCGCCGGCGGCAGCCGCCGCTTCTCCTCGATCTCGACAATCATCGGTGGTGGCATGAGGCGGGCGGCATAATGCATCTGCAGATCGTAAAGCGGCCCGCGCCGCAGCCGGCCGACGGCGATCAGATGGAGGCGGATCGCGACCTGCCTGCGCTGCCGCTAATGCGAGTCGCGATCGACTTGCAGCGGCCCAAAGAATTCGTCATCCCCGGGCTTGACCCGGGGATCCATGTGCCGTCTCGGATAGGGGGCCGGATCAAGCCCGGCTATGACGATTTGGGGGTGCTCCAAGCTGAACGGACCCTAATGCAGCAGCGCTTCGGGCGGCGGCTCGCCGTCGCTGTCGGGGAGGGCCGAGCCCCACATCTTTTCGAGATTGTAGAAGGTGCGGGTTTCCGGCCGGAAGATGTGGACGATGACGTCGCCGGCGTCGATCAGCACCCATTCCCCCTGGCTCTTGCCCTCGATCGCGATGCGCCGCGGCAGCGCCTTTTCGAGATGGTCGGTCAGCGCCGTCACCTGGCGTGCCGAGCGGCCGGAGGCGATCACCATGTAGTCGGCGATCGTCGTCTTGCCGGCGAGGTCGATCGTCACGATGTTCTCCGCCTTGCCGTCTTCGAGGCTGGCGAGGATCGCGGCGAGCAGTTCCGGCGCCGGCGGCAGCTTGCGGCGGCGGGGCGCCTTCTGAGCGGGAGTGAGGAGGGTCGGTTCGACGGTCACGTGCGGTTTTATCTCCTGTGAGGCGTGTCTGTTGCGTTCGGCGCGGATTCGGGTTGCCGAGTGCGGGTCAAGCTTGGTGTGAAAGAACATCCAGGCCGGGGGCGACGTCACCGCCAGCCGACGCGCCGCCCGCAGCGGCAGCCGGGCAGCGGCGAAGCGCTGCGCCGCCTTGCCGGCGAGCGCCTTTAGCGCAGTGCCGGGGCGGTCGAATACCGCGATCGGAACGGTGCGGAAGATGTCTTGCCACCGCTCCCAATATGGGAATTGCGTGAAATTATCGCCACCCATCAGCCACACGAAGCGGGCATGCGGAAAGCGCCGGCGCAGCGCCTCTACCGTGTCGGCGGTGTAGCTTGTGCCAAGCCGCGCCTCGATATTGCTGACTTGGATGCGCCGGTCGGCCGCCGCCACTTCGGCCGCGTGCCGCAGCCGCTCGGCGAACGGCGCCATCCCTGCCACCGGCTTCAGCGGGTTCTGCGGCGAGACGAGCCACCACACGGCGTCGAGATCGAGGCGGGCGAGCGCCTGCCGGCTGATGTGCAGGTGCCCGCCATGCGCAGGGTTGAACGAGCCGCCCAAGAGGCCGATGCGGCGGTGGCCGACCGCACCGTAAAGGCTTCCACTCCCCCATCGGGGGAGAGGGCTGGGGTAAGGGGGTGGCGGCGCGTTGGCTTTCTGGGTGGGGATGAGGTCGGCCCTCACCCTCCCGTCGCTCCGCGACGGGCCCCACCCTCTCCCGCGGTGCGGGAGAGTGGCTTTGACGGGTTGCGTTGCGCTGCTCAGGGGCGCACCTGGCCGCTGCCGCGCACGAGGTATTTGTAGGTTGTCAGCTCGGCGGCGCCGACCGGGCCGCGCGGCGGCAGGCGCTGCGTGGAGATGCCGATTTCGGCGCCCATGCCGAATTCACCGCCGTCGGCGAACTGCGTCGAGGCGTTGACCAGCACGATCGCGCTGTCGATCTCGGCGAGGAAGCGCTCGGCGGCGCTGGCGTCTTCGGTGACGATCGCGTCGGTATGGTGCGAGCCGTAGCGGTTGACATGTGCGATCGCCGCATCGAGCCCGTCGACGACATGCACCGCGAGGATCGCGTCGAGATATTCGGTGCGCCAGTCCTCCTCGCTCGCCGGCACCGCGGCCGGATCGAGCGCCAGCACCTCCGGGTCGCCGCGCACTTCGCAACCCTTGGCGTGTAGGTCGGCGAGGATCGGCGGCAGCATGGCCTTTGCCACGGCACGGTCGATCAGCAGCGTCTCGGTGGCGCCGCAGATCGAGACGCGGCGCATCTTCGCGTTGCGCACGATGGCGTGTGCCTTCGCCGGGTCGGCGGCGCGGTGGATGTAGGTGTGGCACAGCCCTTCGAGATGGGCGATGACCGGGATGCGGCTCTCGCGCTGGACGCGCTCGATCAAGGAGGCACCGCCGCGCGGCACAATGATGTCGATGACGCCGCTCATCTGCAGCATCAGTCCGACCGCGGCGCGGTCGCGCGTCGGCACCAGCTGGATCGCATCCGGCGGCAGGCCAGCGCTGGCGAGCCCGTCGCGCAAGGCGATGACCAGGGCGCGCGACGAATGGAAACTTTCTGAGCCGCCGCGCAGGATTGCGGCGTTGCCCGATTTGAGCGCCAGCCCGCCGGCGTCGGCGGTGACGTTGGGGCGGCTCTCGTAGATGATGCCGATCACCCCGAGCGGCACGCTGACGCGTGAGATATTGAGCCCGTTGGGCCGCGTCCACTCGGCCAGCACGCGCCCGACCGGGTCGGGCAGCGCCGCGATGTCCTCGAGCCCCTTGGCGATCGCTGCGAGCCGTTGCGGGTCGAGCGCCAGCCGATCGAGCAGCGCGGTGCCGATGCCGTTACGCTGCGCCTCGGCGATGTCGTCGGCGTTGGCGGCGAGGATGTCCTCGGCGCGGGCGCGCACTGCGGCGGCGGCCTCGCGCAATCCCGCCGTCTTCGCCTCGGGCGAGGCGAGCGCCAGCGCCGCCGCCGCCTCGCGGGCACGGCGGCCGATCTCCGCCATGGTCGCCGCGAGATCGCCGGCAGCGGCGGCTCGGGTCAGGGTTTCGCTCATCGGCGTTCGGTCACCACCAGATCGTCGCGGTGGATGATTTCGTCGCGTCCACGGTAGCCGAGAATGGCTTCGATTTCATCGCTCTTGTGGCGAGCGATGCGGCTTATGTCGGCGCTGGCATAGGCCGACAGGCCGCGTCCCGCCTCGGCGCCGGCGCGCGTCTTGATGACGACGCAGTCGCCGCGCTCGAAATGGCCCTCGACCGCGATGATGCCGGCCGGCAAGAGGCTCTTGCCGCTGCGCAGTGCGCGCGCGGCGCCGTCGTCGACAACCAGCGCGCCCGCGGGGCTGACGGCGCCGGCGATCCACGCCTTGCGTGCCGAGCGCGGCTCGCCGCCGGCCACGAACAGCGTCGCTGCCGCCCCGGCCAGGACCGCCGACAGTGGCCGGGCGGAATCGCCCTCGGGACTACCGCGGCCCGAATCGCTGCGCGGATCGCCCTCGGCGATCAGCATCGCGCAGCCGGCCTGCATCGCGATGCGGGCCGCTTCGAGCTTCGTCACCATGCCGCCCGAGCTGTAGCCGGGCGGGGCCTTCCCCGCCATGGCCAGGATCTCGGGGCCGATCTCGCGCACCAGCGGGATGTGGACGGCGCCCGGTTCGGCCCGCGGGTCGGCGGTGTAGAGCCCGTCGATGTCGGACAGCAGCAGCAGCATGTCGGCGCTGGTCATCTGCGCGACGCGGGCGGCCAAACGGTCGTTGTCGCCGAAGCGGATCTCGGCGGTCGCCACCGTGTCGTTCTCGTTGACCACCGGCACCGCTCCCAACGCCAGCAATTGCGCGAAGGTGGCGCGGGCGTTGAGATGACGGCGCCGCGCCTCGGTGTCGTCCGGGGTCAGGAGGATCTGCGCCACCGTGATGCCGTGCCGCGCCAGCGCCTCCTGATAGGCGTGCGCCAGGCGGATCTGGCCAGTCGCCGCCGCCGCCTGCTTTTCCTCCAGGCGCAGCGCGCGGCGGCGCAGGCCGAGATGGCGGCGGCCGATCGCGACGGCGCCGGAGGTCACGACGACGACCTCCTGGCCGCGGCCGCGCGCCGCGGCAATGTCGTCGGCGAGGCCGTCGAGCCAAGCGCGGCGGATCTCGCCGTCGCCGCCGACCAGCAACGCCGAACCGATCTTGACGACAAGCCGCTTCGCCTGTGCCAAAGCCTTGGACGCGGTCGGAGCTGCACCCCCACCCCGATCCTCCCCCGCTTGCGGGGGAGGGGGTACGCGTGTCTCCCTCCCCCGCAGGCGGGGGAAGGCAGGGGTGGGGGTGCTGTCGCTCACCGGCGTTCCGCTAGGGCTTGGCTGTCGATACCGGCCCGCGCCGCTTCGATCGCCCGCCACAGGGCCCCGACCACCGGCTGCAGTCCGACGCCGCTGACGCCGGAGAGCGGCAAGACCGCCGCTTCGGGCGCGGCGGCGCGGGTGAGGGCGCGGCATTTTTCGCGGACCGCCGCCTCGGGCAGCGCGTCGATCTTGTTGAGGCCGATTATTTCCGGCTTGTCGGCGAGGCCGCCGCCGTAATCGGCCAGCTCCTGCCGGATCAGACGGTAGTTGCCGACGACATCGTCCTCGGTGCCGTCGATCAGGTGCAGGATGACGGCGCAGCGCTCGGCATGGCCGAGAAAGCGCGTGCCGAGCCCGGCGCCGGCACTCGCCCCCTCGATCAGCCCCGGCAGGTCGGCGAGCACGAACTCGGTATCGTCGTCGAGTCGGACGACACCCAGTTGCGGATGCAGCGTCGTGAACGGGTAGTCGGCGATCTTCGGCCTGGCGTGCGACCGGCGCGACAAGAGTGTCGACTTGCCGGCATTGGGCAGCCCGACGAGGCCGGCGTCGGCGATCAGCTTCAGCCGCAGCCACACCCACATCTCCTGGCCGGGCCAGCCATCGCCGGCACGGCGCGGCGCGCGGTTCGTCGAGCTCTTGTAGTGGGTGTTGCCGAAACCGCCGTCGCCGCCCTTCAGCAGCACGACGCGCTGCCCGGGCGCCGTCATGTCGGCGAGCACAGTCTCGCGGTCGTCGTCGAGCACCTGCGTCCCGACCGGCACCTTGAGGACGAGGTCCTTGCCGTTGGCGCCGGTACGGTTGGCGCCGGCCCCGCCGCGGCCGTTCTGGGCACGGAAATGCTGGGCATAGCGATAGTCGATCAGCGTGTTGAGGTTGGGCACGGCCGCGAACACGATGTCGCCGCCCTTGCCGCCGTCACCGCCGTCGGGGCCGCCGAATTCGATGTATTTTTCCCGCCTGAAGCTCATCGCGCCGCGCCCGCCGTCGCCGCTCTTCAGGTAGATCTTGCATTGGTCGAGGAATTTCATGGTTTTGATATCGGACCTGACCGCGGCATCGTCATCCCCGTGCAAGCGGGGATCCAGGGCCGGCGGCGATGCGGTGCCCCTGGATTCCCGCTTGCGCGGGAATGACAGGATCAACCGCGTATGAAAACGAAAAAGGGGAGCGACCCGCGCTCCCCTTGCGTCCGCAGCCGGTCAAGGGAACGCTTATTCGGCAGCCTCGGCCGATTGGTCATTGGCCGGGCGCGGCACGACCGAGATGAACTTGCGGCCGCCGATCCCGGTGTGGAACTGCACGTGCCCCTCTTCCAGCGCAAAGAGCGTATGGTCGCGCCCCATCCCGACCCGGTCGCCCGGGTGGAACTTGGTGCCGCGCTGGCGGACGATGATGTTTCCGGGCACGACGATCTCGCCGCCGTATTTCTTGACCCCGAGCCGGCGACCCGGGCTGTCGCGGCCGTTGCGCGAGGAGCCGCCCGCCTTTTTGTGTGCCATTCAGTCCCTCCGTCCCTTGGCTCGTCATCCGGGCTTGACCCGGGGATCCACGTGATGCCGCCTCTCGTGGATGGCCGGGTCAAGCCCGGCCATGACGTCATGACTGTGTGCTCAGCTTCCCGAGCGGATCTCGGTAATGCGCAGCACGGTCTCGTGCTGGCGATGGCCGTTCTTGCGGCGGTAATTGTGCCGCCGCTTCTTCTTGAAGACGATGATCTTGTCGCCGCGGCGGTGCTCGACGAGTTCGGCGCTGACCGAGGCGCCACTGACCAGCGGCGTGCCGGTCGACAGCTCGGTGCCGTCGCCGCCGACCATCAGGACCTCGGCCAATTCGATCGTGGCGCCAGGCTCGCCGGCGAGCTTCTCGACGGCGATGACGTCGTTCGGGGCGACCTTGTACTGCTTGCCGCCGGTGCGGATCACTGCGAACATGACAAGAACCGATATCGGGTTGCCTGTCCGCGAGGGCAACCCTGCGCGGACAACGGATTGTGGCCCGGCGCGGGGTCTCCGCCCGGAGGCGGCGCACTATAATCGCGCTGCCTCCCCTGTCAACGACTCCAGGGACGTCCAGCCTCGTCTCCGCCGCTTTTGACGCTGCCTGGCAGCCTCTTCTAGAGTGAAGGCGGCGTAGTGGGAGCATCAGCATGGACACCGGCATCATCCGCGCGACCGAGGACGAGGCGCTGCAGTTTCATGCCGCCGGCCGGCCCGGCAAATTGTCGATCGCGCCGACGAAGCCGCTGACGACGCAGCGCGACCTCTCGCTCGCCTACTCGCCGGGGGTCGCCTTTCCATGCCTGCACATCCAGCGCGAGCCGGGCAGCGCCTACGACTACACCTCCAAAGGCAATTTCGTCGCGGTCATCTCGAATGGCACTGCGGTGCTGGGCCTCGGCGACCTCGGGGCTTTGGCGGCGAAGCCGGTGATGGAAGGCAAGGCGGCGCTCTTCAAGCGCTTTGCCGACATCGATTCAATCGACCTCGAGATCGATACGAAGGAGGTGGACGAGTTCGTCAACTGTGTGCGCTTTCTGCACCCGGCGTTCGGCGGCATCAATCTCGAAGACATCCGCGCCCCCGAATGCTTCGTCATCGAAGAGCGGTTGCGCGAGCTGCTCGACATCCCGGTGTTTCATGACGATCAGCACGGCACCGCGATCATCACCGCCGCCGGCCTCATCAACGCCCTGCATCTGACCGGCCGCCAGCTGAACGACGTGAGGCTGGTGGTTAACGGCGCCGGGGCGGCCTCGATCGCCTGCGTCGAACTGTTGAAATCGATGGGGCTGCCGCCGGCCAACGCCATTCTGTGCGACAGCAAGGGCGTCATATGGCGCGGCCGCAGCGACGGCATGAACCAGTGGAAATCGGCGCACGCGGTCGAGACCCGCGCGCGCACCCTCGCCGAGGCAATCGAGGGGGCCGACATCTTCCTCGGGCTGTCGGTGAAGGGCGCGGTGGACGGGCCGATGGTGCGCGCGATGGCCGACAAGCCGATCATCTTCGCGCTCGCCAACCCCGACCCGGAGATCACCCCGGAGGACGTGCGGGCGGTGCGGGGGGACTCGATCATCGCCACCGGCCGCTCCGACTACCCGAACCAGGTCAACAACGTCCTCGGTTTTCCGTACATCTTCCGCGGCGCGCTTGACGTCCGCGCCTCGCAGATCAACGACGCGATGAAGATCGCGGCGGCCGAGGCGCTGGCGCGGTTGGCCCGCGAGGATGTGCCGGACGAGGTGGCGGCCGCCTATGCCGGCGAGCGGCTGCGCTACGGCCCCGATTACATCATCCCGGCGCCGTTCGACCCGCGCCTCATCGTGGCGGTGCCGTCGGCGGTGGCAGAGGCCGCCATGAAGTCCGGCGTCGCGCGCAAGCCGATGGTCGACATCGAGGCCTACCGGCGGTCATTGCGCGGCCGGCTCGACCCGACCGCGGCCGGCCTCGAACTGATCTTCGAGCAGGTGCGGGCGCAGCCGAAGCGCGTCGTCTTCGCCGAGGGCGAGGAAGAGAAGACCATCCGCGCCGCACTGCTCTACGCCGAAAGCGGCTACGGCGCGCCCATTCTGATCGGTCGCGAGGAGCGGGTGCGGGCGACGATGGCGGCGATCGGCCTCTCAGCCTCCGATAGGCTCGAGATCCACAATGCGCGGCTGTCGACGCGCAACCAGCACTATACCGACTTCCTCTACCAGCGGCTGCAGCGCCACGGCATGCTCCATCGCGACTGCCAGCGCCTCGTCAACCAGGACCGCAACGTCTTCGCCGCCTGCATGGTGGCATGCGGCGACGCCGACGGCATGGTGACCGGGCTCACCCGCAACTCGTTCGACGTGCTGGACGATGTGGCGCGGGTGATCGACCTGCAGGCGGGCTCCCTGATGTTCGGGCTGACCCTCTTGCTGGCGCGCCAGCGCACCGTGCTGATCGCCGACACGCTGGTGCACGAGACGCCGAGCGCCGCACAACTCGCCGCGATCGCGGCCGCGGCGGCGGCCAAGGCGCACGAATTCGGGCTGAAGCCGCGCGTTGCGCTCCTCTCCTATTCCAATTTCGGCAACCCGCTCGGGGCGCATGCCGGCCGGGTGCGCGAAGCGGTGGCGCTGCTCGATTCGCAGCACGCCGATTTCGAATACGATGGCGAGATGAGCGCCGATGTCGCGCTCGATCATGCGCTGATGCGTCAGCTCTATCCGTTCTGCCGGCTGTCGGGGCCGGCCAACATCCTCGTCATGCCGTCGCTGAACAGCGCCAACATCGTCGCCAAGCTGCTGCCGTATCTCGG